>NZ_DBMACH010000020.1:0-42870 GCF_057861365.1 Enterocloster sp. | reverse complement strand
AGCTGACTGATACTAATCGGTCGAGGGCTTGACCAGAAGGTTTAGGGAAAACGGTTGTGGCTTGGTTGTTCAGTATGTGGTTTTGAAGGTATATGTGAAAATATCAATGCGCGAGTGGCTCAGTGGTGGAGCACCACCTTGCCAAGGTGGGGGCCGCGGGTTCGAATCCCGTCTCGCGCTTTTTTTATTGGCTGGAATTGCTTGATTTTTCAAGAATTTCAGCCATTTTGTATTCTCTGAAAATTGGTAGACAGTTGTAGACAGGAAGAAAGGAAGATCGACCATGAAGCTGAGGAACATTCTTCTTGCAGTAAAAGATATCGAAAAATCAAGGCAATTTTATCACAAACTCTTTGGCCTTCAGACCGTGCTTAATAGTGAAGGAAATATGATTTTAACGGAAGGCCTTGTGCTTCAGGATGAAAAAATCTGGAGAGAAGCTCTGGGAAAGGAGATTATTCCTGAAAATAATTTCTGCGAGTTGTATTTTGAAGAGCCGGAGATAGAAGCTTTTATCTGTAAATTGGAAACACAATATCCGTCGATTCAGTATGTCAATCGGCTTACAGAGTACAGCTGGGGACAGAAGATGGTGCGGTTTTATGACTTGGATGGAAATCTGATTGAAGTAAGAACACCCATGTACAAAGGAAAGCTATAGGCATTTGGAAAACAGCTGCCGAGTTCTGCAAGATAATTCTTGACAAAAAATAAAAGTTAGTGTATTCTAATCGTGCTCATGTGCATCGACTGCGATACTTTAAAAGGTCAGCAGCAGATACACATTTTATTTTATTCAAAAGTTAGATAGAACTAACTAAAAAAAGGAGGTACTACTATTAATAGTCGATTTTTAACGGTGATTCTGGCCCTGGCTCTTTTATGCCTGTCTGCGGCATCTTTGTTCATTGGAGTAATTGATCTTACGCCATCCCATTTGATTACGGGAGGGGCAGAGCAGCTTGAGATTTTACTGATTTCCCGTCTTCCCCGCCTTCTTGCGATTCTCTGCACAGGTGTGGGAATGAGCGTAGCAGGGCTGATGATGCAGCAGCTTTGTATGAATAAATTTGTATCTCCTACCACAGGAGCTACTATTTCATCAGCGCAGTTTGGCATCCTTCTGGCACTTTTGTTTATGCCAGGTTCTACACTTTGGGGACGGGCGCTGTTTGCATTCGGAGCAGCGTTGGCAGGCACCTGGATTTTTGTCTGGTTTATTCAGAGGATACCGTTCAAGGATGCGGTTATGGTTCCGCTGGTGGGAATTATGTTTAACAATGTGATTTCCGGAATGACCAGCTATCTGGCATATAAATATGAAATGACACAGGCATTATCTTCCTGGCTGGTGGGACATTTTTCCATGGTTTTAAGAGGAAGGTATGAAATCGTTTATCTGACAGTCCCGCTGGTAATCCTGGCATTTCTTTTTGCCAATCACTTCAATATTGTGGGAATGGGACGTGATTTTTCGGAAAATCTCGGTGTGCCCTATCACCTGATCCTGTTTCTGGGGCTTACCATTTCAGCTATGATCACAGCCTCTATTGTAGTGGTGGTCGGTTCCATTTCCTATATCGGCCTTATCGTTCCCAATGTGATTTCCATGATAAAGGGGGACAGGATCAGAGGTACGCTGACAGATACCGCACTGTTTGGAGCCGTGTTTGTTCTGGCCTGTGACATGATTGGGCGAAGCGTGATTGCCCCTTATGAACTTCCAATCGAATTGATTGTAGGGATTGTAGGAAGTATCCTTTTCATTGCCATTATATTTTACAGGCTGAAGTACGGAAAAAAATCCGTTGTATTCAAGCTTCCTCAGATAAAAAATATGAGAGTTATGGAAGCAGGGAAAGGGAGGAAAATACAGTGATGCAGAAGAACGCTCATAAAACCCGGGCCGGGCTGCTCCTTATGGCAGTTCTGGCGCTTGGCGCGGCAGCCCTTTATATGCTTGTAAATGTGGATTTTGAAAATGAGAAGCTGTTTGCATATGCCATGCGTATTCGTGCTCCCAAACTGTTTGCCATGATGATCACAGCATTTGCCATTGGCGGGGCATCTCTGGTATTTCAGTCCGTTATCAATAATACCATTGTGACTCCCTGCCTTTTGGGAATGGATTCCCTCTATATGCTGATTCATACGGCAGTTATCTTTGCAGCAGGATCAGGCAGTATACTGGCTGTTAATGCAAAGGCAGCCTTTGGAGTGGATTTATTGATCATGGGAACCGCTGCAACGGTGATTTACAGCACACTGTTTAGGAAAACCGGCCATAATGTGCTCTATGTACTTCTGATCGGTACTGTGCTCAATTCATTTTTCGGCAGTGTGCAGTCTGCACTTACGCGGATTATGGACCCCAATGAGTATGACAGCCTTCTTGCAGATCTGGTAGCAAGCTTTGCAAATGTAAATTCTGAAATTATGGTCATTGCGGCTTTAGTGCTGGCGCTTGTGGTGTTTGCTCTGAGGAAGGAGTTAGCACTTCTGGATGTGATCACATTGGGAAAGGATCAGGCAGTTAATCTGGGGGTAGATTATGACAGATGCATCCGTCGTCTGCTTCTTGGAGTGGCATTATTTATCGCAGTGGCTACGGCCATGGTAGGACCGGTTTCCTTTTTAGGACTGATTCTTGCGAATCTTTCCCGTCAGCTTCTAAAGACTTACCGCCACAGCCAGTTGATTTTAGGCTCCGTATTTTTTGGGATCATCATCCTGGTGGGCGGGCAGCTGATCGTGGAGCAGGTATTTACCTATACAGTACCGGTAAGTGTTTTTATTACATTTTTTGGCGGCATTTATTTTCTATATCTGCTGCTTACTGAAAGGAGGCGTCGCGGCCTGTGAGAATTAGAGAACTGATTAAAAAATATGATGGAAAAACAGTGGTGGATTCGGTCAGCTTTCAGATCCCCAGGGGAAAGGTAACTTCCTTTATCGGCCCGAACGGAGCAGGCAAATCTACGGTTATGGGAATGATTTCCAGACTGCTTCAGAGAGACAGCGGGCTGATCGAGTTTGAGGGGAAGGATATCAAAGGCTGGAGGAGCAGGGAGTTGTCCAGACGGCTTGCAATCCTGACCCAGAGCAACCAGATCCAGATGAAACTTACCGTAGAAGAGCTGGTGGCATTTGGGCGTTTTCCCTATTCCGGAGGCCGTTTGACGGATGAGGATAAACGGATAATTGACCGGGCGATTTCCTATATGGAACTGGAGGCCTTCAGGGAGCGGTTCATAGATGAGCTGTCCGGAGGCCAGCGCCAGAGAGCCTATATTGCCATGGTAATTGCTCAGGATACAGAATATATTCTGTTGGACGAACCCACTAACAACCTGGATATTTACCATGCCACGAATCTGATGAAAATGGTGCGCCGTCTCTGTGATGAGCTGGGAAAAACAGTAGTGCTGGTGCTTCATGAGATTAATTATGCGGCCTTTTACTCTGATTATATCTGCGCATTTGCAGATGGAAAAGTAGAAAAATTTGGAAAAGTAGAAGAGGTTATCACAAAAGAGACTTTGTCAAAACTGTACAGGGTAGAGTTTGAGATTATGGAGATTGAGGGAAAACCTCTTTCAATCTGGTATTAAAAAAAGAAAACAGGATTATTGATACTTGCTGCGGTTATGGTGCTGGGGCTTTCCGCCTGCTCCGGTTCAAATGAGACAAATCAAAGCCAGACGGAGGCTGTTACAAAGGCAGAACCGTCGGTTGTTACCGTTAAAACCTTAAATGGAGATAAGAAGGAGGTGGATTTGGAGGTTCCCTTTGACCCAAAGAGGGTTGCTGTGATGGATATGGCGGCGCTGGACATTTTAGAACAGCTGGGACTGGAAGAACGGGTAGTGGGCGCTTCCGATACTTCCTTAGATTATCTTGAAAAATATATGGAAAAAGAGCAGGTTGCAGCTCTCGGCACGATTAAGGAGGCGGATATGGAGGCAGTGATGGCCAGTGGGCCGGATGTGATTTTTATAGGCGGCAGACTGGCAAAGTCTTATGATGCTTTAAGCGGGATCGCTCCTGTCGTGTATCTGTCCATAGATACCCAGCTTGGAACATTGGAAAGTGTCCGAAAAAATGCCGGGATCATTGCGTCCATATTTGGATTGGAGGAGCAGGCAGACCAGCTGCTTGAGGGATTTGAGGAATGGCTTGCAGCGCTGGCTGGATTTTCAACGGATAAGACAGCGATTGTGGGGATGGTTACAAGCGGAGGTTTTAATGTTCTTGGGAATGACGGCAGATGCTCCCTGATCAGCCGGGAAGCCGGATTTGAGAATATTGGAGTTGATGCAGAGATTGACACATCAACTCATGGAAATGAAGCATCCTTTGAGTTTGTTGTGGAAAAGGAGCCGGATTATGTGTTTGTACTGGACCGGGATGCTGCAGTGGGAACAGAGGGCGCGAAGCTTGCACAGGAGATTATGGAAAATGAGCTGATAATGGGAACAGAAGCGTATCGGAATGGAAATCTGATTTATCTGTCCAATCCGGCTGTATGGTATACCGCAGAGGGCGGTATCCGTGCTCTGGATCAGATGATCGGGGATCTGGAATTTGCACTGTTAAAATAAAGTTGTAATAGCCGGTTTTTTGTACTATAATAGGCGGGATACTTAATAGTTAGAAAGGACAGAGCAGATGAATTACAAGATGATTCTGGCCTATGACGGTACCCGGTACAATGGCTGGCAGAAGCAGGGAAATACAGACCGGACCATTCAGGGAAAATTAGAGCAGATTCTTACCAGGATGGCAGGCAGACCCATAGAGGTTTTCGGCTCCGGGCGCACGGACAGGGGTGTTCATGCGGAAGGTCAGACAGCAAATTTCCATTTAAAGCAGACAGAAGAATATGAAGACAAAAGTTTACAGATTCTGGAATATATCAACACCTACCTTCCTGAGGATATTGCGGTTCTTTCCTGTGAGGCAGTACCGGAACGCTTTCACAGCCGTTTAAGCGCAGCGAGAAAGACGTACCGTTACCAGATTGAGATGAGCCCTAAAAAGAACGTATTTCAAAGAGATTATTATTATGGTCTTGGTTGCAGGCTGGATCAGAAAAAAATGGAAGAAGCGGCAGCGTTTCTTATCGGAACCCATGATTTTAAGAGTTTTTGCGGCAACAGCCGGATGAAAAAATCAACCGTCCGCCGGATAGACTCCATTGAATTTGAAGCAGCGGGAGAGAGCCGCCTGCATATCCGCTATACAGGAAATGGCTTTTTGCAGCAGATGGTTCGGATTCTTACAGGAACGCTCATCGAAGCAGGGCTGGGAAAGAGAGAGCCTGAGCAGATGAAGGCCGTTCTGGAAGCCCTGAACCGCCAGGCAGCAGGGTTTACGGCTCCGGCTCAGGGGCTTTTTCTGGAAAAGGTTGAATATGGTGAGGGAAAATGACAGAATTTCTGGTAAAACATTTTGTAAAAGGATATGAAAATACGGAAAAAGATGAGGTGCGGACTTCCTACGGCATTTTAGCGAGTATCGTAGGAATCTTCTGCAATCTTCTTCTCTTTGGAGCCAAGCTTTTTATCGGGCTTCTGGTAAACAGCGTTTCTGTTATGGCAGATGCATTTAACAACCTGTCCGATGCGGCCTCCTCCATCATCGGCTTTATCGGCGTGAAGATGGCAGGTAAGCCGGCCGATGCGGATCACCCCTTTGGACACGGAAGAATTGAATATATTTCTGCTTTTATCGTGGCATTTCTGGTCATCCAGGTGGGCTTTTCTCTGTTTAAAACATCTGTGGGAAAGATCCTTCACCCGGAGCCTATGACCTTTAAATGGATTTCGGTAGTGATTCTGATTTTATCAATCTGCGTGAAATTCTGGCTTTCCGCGTTTAACCGGAAGCTGGGAAAGCGGATCAATTCAAAGGTGATGCTTGCCACAGCTGCAGACGCAATGGGAGATGTGGTCACAACGGGAGCAGCAGCCCTGTCTCTTCTGGTATTTGGCCTCTGGAATGTAAATATTGATGGCATTACAGGTCTTATGGTGTCAGCAGCAGTGCTTTTTGCAGGCTACAATATTGCAAAGGATACGCTGGCGCCTTTGATCGGAGAAGCCATTCCTCCTGAGGTCTATGAGGAAATATCCAGCTTTGTAGAAGGGTTTGACGGTATTTTGGGTACCCATGATCTCATTGTTCACAACTACGGTCCATCCAAAAGCATGGCCTCTATTCACGCAGAGGTTTCAGCGGGCGCGGAAATTGCAGAATCCCATGCGATCGTAGACCGGATTGAGAGGGAAGCCGCCCGGAAAATGGGACTTTTGCTGGTAATCCATATGGATCCGGTAGAAACAGATAATGAGCGGTTAAATACATACAGGAAAATGCTGGAAAATGTTTTGGCAGATGTGGATGTACGTCTGTCCTTCCATGATTTCCGCATGGTAGGGAAGGATAAAAATGTCTGTCTGATTTTTGATCTGGTGATTCCAAGAGAATATAAAGACGGTGCAGTGGGAAAACTGAGAACAAGGATCAGCAATGAAATGCGCCGGAGAGATCCGGACTGCCGTTGTGCTATTACAGTAGAAAACAGCTACCGTTCAGAAGAAGGAGTAAAGTAGGGTTTCATAAAAAGCTGATCCCTGAAAGGGGATACCATTGATGAAAGAGGAATGGATACAGAAGATCGCGGAGGGAGACAGGGATACCTTCCGCGATTTTTATAAAGAGGCTGCGGGGCCGGTATACAGCTTTATCCTGTCTCTCACAAGGGATGTCCATGAGGCAGAGGATCTGATGCAGGATACCTTCTTATGCGTATGGGACAGGGCAGAGGACTATGAACCGCAGGGAAAGCCCCTGGCCTGGGTGTTTACCATAGCCAGACATCTGTGCTACATGAGATTCAGACAGCGCAGGAGGGAAACGGAGCTTTCTGAATGGGATAAAGAGGAAGAGGGGGAGGTATACGCGGCATTGGAACAGGCGCCGGAACGTAAGGTTTTGTCTGATGCTCTGGCTGCCTTAAGGGAAGAGGATCGGCAGATCGTGCTTCTTCATGCGGCAGCAGGCTTAAAACACAGGGAAGTGGCTTCAGCTTTGGGCCTTCCTCTGGCTACAGAGCTGTCAAAATACAACCGCTCCATGAAAAAGCTTCAAAAAATCCTGCAAAAATAAAAAAATACTTGACGTGACTCTATAGCTGATATATAATATATAACGTTGTATTGATGGGCTATCGCCAAATGGTAAGGCAACGGACTCTGACTCCGTCATTTTCAAGGTTCGAATCCTTGTAGCCCAGCTAAAGCATTTTTATAAAAAGTGCTTGACGAAATTTGTTATTCTGTGTATAATAATTTTCGCAGCTGCGGATGCGGCAAAGAATAATGGGCTATCGCCAAATGGTAAGGCAACGGACTCTGACTCCGTCATTTTCAAGGTTCGAATCCTTGTAGCCCAGCTGAGAAGCATATGGCGTCTCTACATAATTAAATAGTGGGCTATCGCCAAATGGTAAGGCAACGGACTCTGACTCCGTCATTTTCAAGGTTCGAATCCTTGTAGCCCAGTTGAAAAGCCTTTAGATGCAGATGCATTTGGAGGCTTTTGTTTTGCCTGAAAGTATGATATACTTACAGAATAGGAGATTTGGCCTGAGGGCCCAAAGCAGAGAGAGGCAGCTATGTATCAGTTTAAGAGCAGGATCCGGTACAGCGAAACAGATGAAACAGGACGGCTGAGCGTACCGGGAATTATCAATTATATGCAGGATTGCAGTACCTTTCAGTCAGAGGATGGCAGAATGGGAATAAGCTATCTGAAGGAGCATCATCGCGCATGGCTTCTTTCAGGCTGGCGGATCGTGATTGACCGTTATCCGAAGCTGGGGGAGGAGATTACTGCGGGAACCTGGCACTGCGGCAGCAAAGGGTTTTACGGGTATCGTGATTTTGTGCTGCTGGATCAGGAAAATAACCCTCTGGTCCGGGCAAATTCTCTCTGGTTTTTCTATGATACAGAAAAAAATATGCCGGTGCGTATCCAGCCAGAAGATATCCTTCCTTACGGAATACCGCAGCCGTCTCAGGATCTGGGAGAAGCACCCAGAAAGATTCTCATTCCGGAGAAATACGAAACAGCAGCAGCTGTAGTGATCGGCCGTCATCATCTTGACACCAATCATCATGTAAATAATTCCCAGTATGTGGAGATTGCAAAGGATGCCATCCCTGTGGGGCTTAAGATCCGTGAAATCCGGGCAGACTATAAAAAGGCAGCTCGTCTGGGCGATACGGTGATTCCCAGAATCACGCCGGCAGGCCAGGGCCAGTGGACTGTGGCCCTTGTAAATGAAACGGGAGAGCTTTATGCAGCGGTATGGCTTGGAGGACAGGAGCAGCCGGGACAGTAAAAGAGGAGCAGACATATGATAGAATTAGGAAAAGTACAGGAGCTTGAGATCGTCAGGACAAAGGAATTCGGCGTATACTTAAGCGAAAAAGCAGGAGATGAGGCAGCAGTCCTTCTTCCGAAGAAACAGGTTCCCCAGGGAGCGCAGATCGGAGATAAGGTGGAGGTTTTTGTATACAAGGATTCCTCGGATCGCTTGATCTCTACCACAGCCAGACCGAAGCTTCAGGTGGGGGAATGTGCCATTTTGGAGGTAAAGGATGTAGGAAAGATAGGAGCATTTTTGGATATGGGACTGGAAAAGGATCTGCTTCTTCCCTTTAAAGAGCAGAGCCATCCGGTGCGTCGGGGAGAAAAATGCCTGGTCTGCCTTTATGTGGACAAGAGCAGCCGTCTGGCAGCTACCATGAAGGTATATTCCCATATGAGCAATCAGTCTCCTTATAAGGCAGAGGATTGGGTGGAAGGTACGATCTATGAGATCAACGAACAGATCGGAGCCTTTGTAGCAGTGGACAACCGGTATTATGGTTTGATCCCCAAAATAGAGATGTACGGCCGTTTCAGAGAAGGCGATCAGATAAAAGCCAGAGTCATGAGGGTTCGTGAGGACGGCAAACTGGATCTGTGCGTAAGGGAAAGAGCCTATGTCCAGATGGGAGCAGATGCAGAGCAGGTTTTAAAGGTCATTGACGAATTTGACGGAGTTCTCCCTTTTAATGACAAGGCGCGTCCTGAAACGATTCTCAGGGAGTTTAACATGAGTAAAAATGCCTTTAAGCGTGCCGTGGGCCGCCTTTTAAAGGAAGGAAAGATAGAGATTACAGAAAAGACCATCCGCCGGATCTGATTGATGTGTGTTTACAGGATACCAGGATCAAACGATCACAGGGTGGAGATTACAGGGCAGTTCTAAAAGGGCTGCTCTTTTTTTACAGGAAGTCCGGACAGAAGGAGGTTTGGTTATGACAGAAAAGAAACAGCAGATTCGGGATTATCTTGCAATTACCGTAGGAACGATCCTTATCGCGTTTGCTATTAAAAATATTTTTGATCCTGTGAGCATGGTAACCGGAGGCGTTTCGGGCGCGGCCATTATTTTAAAAGAACTCTGGCAGGTTCCTCTGTGGCTGACTAATACGGTTTTGAATATCCCACTGTTTTTGGCTGCCTTTCGTATGATGGGCTGGCAGTTTATCGGACGCACTTTGTACTCCACGGCCATGCTGTCTGCGGCTTTGTATGTGCTTCCGGAGATGGGACTTGTGAAGGAAGATATGATTTTATCGGCTCTTTTTGGCGGTGTTCTCAGCGGCGTGGGGACAGGGCTTGTATTCCTTGGAGGCTGTACCACAGGCGGAACGGATATGCTGGCCGTGCTGATCCGGGGAAGGCTGCGCCACTATTCATCGGCACAGATCATGCAGGTTTTGGACGGAGGTATTGTAGCAGCCGGCGCTCTTGTGTTCGGGATCAGGCCTTCTTTATATGCGATGATCGCCATTGTCTGCGTATCCAGAGTTACGGATCGCCTGATCGAAGGAATGAAGTTTTCAAAAGAGGCCTGGATCATTTCAAAACAGGACAAAGAGATTGCGGAAGCGGTGATGGAACGCCTGGGAAGAGGAGTTACCAGCATAAAAGCAGTGGGTATGTATTCAAAAGAAGAGAAAAACCTGCTGTTTTGCGTGGTTTCTCCCAAGGAAATTGTAAAAATCAAGTCAATTGTGCGTGAGTTTGATCCGCATGCGTTTTTTGTTGTCAGCGACGCTCGTGAAGTTTTCGGGGAAGGGTTTATCGAGAAGGAAGACAGGATAACATAATAAACAAAATTTTTTCAGAAAATATTGGAATGTGTTGACAGATTGGATATTTTTTTTATTCGATATACAATTTAGCTAAAACACAAAATTGAACTTTGTGGATTTACAATATGGATTAAAAAGGGACTTTCATGTATGATATAGGCAAGTCGCAAATGAGTTTACAAAAACCCAATTCAGGAGGAAATTATAATATGGCAAGCTTATCCCTTAGAAATGTTACCAAGAAGTACCCCAACGGTTTCGTTGCTGTTAAGGACTTTAACCTTGAGATTGCAGATAAGGAATTTATCATCTTCGTAGGTCCGTCCGGCTGCGGTAAGTCCACTACCCTTCGTATGATCGCAGGTCTGGAGGATATTTCCTCTGGTGAGCTGTACATCGACGGCAAGCTGGTAAATGACGTTGAGCCAAAGGACAGAGATATCGCGATGGTATTCCAGAACTACGCTCTGTATCCTCATATGTCCGTATATGACAACATGGCATTCGGCCTGAAGTTAAGAAAGACTCCAAAGGATGAGATCGATAAGAAGGTTCATGATGCAGCCAAGATCCTGGATCTGGAGCATCTGTTAGACCGTAAGCCAAAGGCTCTGTCCGGCGGTCAGAGACAGCGAGTAGCTATGGGTCGTGCGATTGTCCGCAGTCCTAAGGTATTCCTGATGGATGAGCCTCTGTCCAACCTGGATGCAAAGTTAAGAGGACAGATGCGTGTTGAGATTTCCAAGCTGCATCAGAGACTGGAAACAACGATTATCTACGTTACACATGACCAGACCGAGGCTATGACACTGGGTACCAGAATCGTTGTTATGAAGGACGGCGTGGTACAGCAGGTAGACAGCCCTCAGAATCTGTATGACAGACCGTGCAACAAGTTCGTTGCAGGTTTCATCGGCGCTCCTCAGATGAACATGATCGATGCTCAGGTTGCAAAGGCTGGTTCTGACATTACCTTATCCTTCGGCGGTCACACAGTAGCGCTTCCTGCTGCAAAGGGCAAGGGCTTAGAAGAGGGCGGCTACATTGGAAAGACCGTTACTCTGGGTATCCGTCCAGAGGATCTGCATGATGAGGAAGCATTCCTTGAGGCAAATCCAAAGAGCATTTTCCAGGCTGAGATCCGTGTATACGAGATGTTAGGTTCTGAGGTTCTTCTGTACTTCGATATCGATGATGCTAACTTTACTGCAAAGGTAAATCCTCGTACAACTGCAAGACCTGGCGATTCCATCAAGGTTGCTATGGATCTGGATAAGGTACATATCTTCGATAAGGAAACAGAGAAGGTAATCATCAACTAATAGGGCAGCAGATTTCATAAATGAAAAAATCTGATTGTAAAAAAAGGCAGGAGAGGTGACAACTCTCTTGCTTTTTTTGTAATTTTGCATTAAAATATGAAAATAGAGAAAGTGGAAACTTTTGAAATACGTCAAAAAGGAGAGTATGGAATGATTTCAAATCAGATACTCCAGACTACACTGGATGGATTAAAAGCAATCACAAGAATTGATTTAGGTATTTGCGACACAGAAGGAAAGGTGCTGGCATCCACCTTTACAGACGCGGAAGAGTCAGAAAGTTCGATCCTGGTATTTGTGGATTCTCCGGCAGACAGCCAGGTGATCCAGGGATACCAGTTCTTTAAGGTATTTGACGAGCATCAGCTTGAGTATATCCTGCTTGCAAAGGGAGCCAGCGATGATGTATATATGGTAGGAAAGCTGGCTGCATTCCAGATCCAGAACCTTCTGGTGGCCTATAAGGAGCGCTTTGATAAGGACAACTTTATCAAGAACCTGCTCCTTGACAATCTGCTGTTAGTAGATATCTATAACCGTGCCAAGAAGCTTCATATTGAAACAGATGTGAAGCGCGTGGTATTTATCATTGAAACACACAATGAAAAGGATGTAAATGCTCTTGAGACCGTGCGCAGCCTTTTTGCATCCAAGACAAAGGACTTCATTACAGCAGTGGATGAGAAGAATATTATCCTTGTAAAAGAGGTTCGTCAGGGAGAGTCTTACGGAGAGCTGGACAAGACTGCCAACACAATTTTGGATATGATGAATACGGAGGCTATGACAAAGGTTCGCGTATCCTATGGTACGGTGATCAATGATATTAAGGAAGTGTCACGTTCCTACAAGGAGGCCAAGATGGCTCTGGATGTAGGCCGCATCTTCTATGCAAACAAAAATGTAATCGCTTACAGCAATCTGGGTATCGGCCGTCTGATCTATCAGCTTCCCATCCCGCTGTGCAAGATGTTTATCCGCGAGGTATTTGACGGCAAGTCACCGGATGAGTTTGACGAGGAGACCCTGGCTACGATCAACAAGTTCTTTGAGAACAGCCTGAACGTATCCGAGACTTCCAGACAGCTGTATATCCACAGAAATACCCTGGTTTACCGTCTGGATAAGCTGCAGAAGAGCACCGGACTGGATCTTCGCGTATTTGAGGATGCCATTACCTTTAAGATCGCGCTTATGGTAGCCAAATACATGAAGTATATGGAAAGCCTGGATTATTAAAATGAGGTCGGGGAAATGATAGAACTCAGTCATGTGAACAAGGTCTACAGCGAGGGAAACCGGGCTGTGAAGGATCTGAGCCTGACCATAGATGACGGAGAATTTGCCTTTATCGTAGGACGAAGCGGCTCCGGAAAGAGTACGCTTTTAAAGCTCCTTTTAAAGGAGCTTGAGCCTACTTCCGGGCGGATTGTGGTCAATGATATGGATCTGGGGAAGATGCCCCGAAGATATGTTCCGAAATACCGGAGAAAATTAGGTGTGGTCTTTCAGGATTTCCGTCTCCTGAAAGACCTTACTGTCTTTGAAAACGTTGCATTTGCTCAGAGAGTCATCGGCGTGCCGGGAAGGGTGATCCGTGACACCGTGCCCGAGATGCTGCGTCTTGTGGGGCTTTCTGCCAAATACAAGGCATATCCGGCTCAGCTTTCCGGAGGAGAGCAGCAGCGCGTGGCCATTGCAAGGGCATTGATCAACCGGCCGGAGGTTCTTCTGGCAGATGAGCCTACAGGCAATTTAGACAGCTTTAACGCCCATGAAATTATGCATCTGCTGGAGGAGATCAATCAGCGTGGAACCACGATGATCGTGGTGACACACAGCCATGAGATGGTGCAGCAGATGAAAAAACGGGTCATTACCATGGAACGCGGGGCAGTGATTCAGGATGAAGGCGGATCCAGATAAGAAAATGAGGCGCTTAAGCGTCCGGACGGGTCTGCCGGAAAGGCATAATGATTAAAAATGAGTACATTCTGGTATTGCCTGAAACAGGGCATTGCTAATATATGCAGAAATATTTTGTTTTCGCTGGCATCCATAGCGACGATTTCTGCATGTATTTTTTTATTCTGCCTTTTTTTCTCACTGGCAGCCAATGTGATCCATGGCGCCAGGACAGCCCAGGAAACGGTGGGAATCTCTGTCTTTTTCGATGAGGGGATGACAGAGGATGAAATTCTGGCAGCGGGAGAAGAAATAAAAGGCTGGAAAGAGGTGCGTCAGGCAGAGTACACCTCAGCCGAGGAAGCCTGGGATACATTTAAGGCTCAGTACTTTGAGGGAGCCGAAGATTTGGCCGAAGGGTTTGAAAACGATAATCCTCTGGCAAATTCTGCTTCCTTTGAGATTTTTTTAAACGATATTTCCGATCAGGAGTCGGTTGCAGACCGCCTGGAGGCCATGGATGGGGTGCGCCGGGTGCGGTATTCCAGTACCCTGGCAGCAGGATTTACAAGCGTTGGAAAGATGATCGGATTGATTTCGGCTCTGATCATCGGCGTGCTTCTTGCGGTAGCTGTTTTTTTGATCAGCAATACTATTTCTGTGGCAGCGGCATTCCGCAGGCGGGAAAATGAGATCATGCGCTATATAGGAGCCACTAACTTTATGATACGGGCGCCCTTTCTGGTAGAAGGCCTGCTTCTGGGACTTCTGGGAGCTCTTGTGCCTCTTGGGGGCATATGGGTTCTCTATGAAAAAGGAATGTTGTATCTGGAAGAAAATTATTCCATGATCACAGATCTGGTTGAGCCACTTGCGCTGGGAACCATATTCCCCTATATGACAGGGGGAGCTTTAATGTTAGGCGTCGGAATCGGACTTTTAGTAAGCTTTGTGACGATCCAGCGCCATCTGAGAGTTTAGGCAGGATAAACGAGGGCATATGAGAAAAAAGAAGATAGCGGTTTTGGCAGCAGCGGCCGCCTTGACCTTGGGAACGGTATTTTCCTCCTATGCCACCAGTAAGGCTATAGAGGATGCGAAAAAAAAGGTTTCTTCCATGGAGGAGGAAAAGAAAAAGGTAGAGTCTACTTTAAAGGAGCTGGAGGGAAAGAAGTCAGATACAGCGGCCTATGTAAAGGAGCTGGATCGAAATCTGTCCGCCCTGGCAGGGGAGCTTACAAAGCTGGAGGGAGATATTTCCCAGAAGGAAGAGCAGATAGAGGAAGCGAAAGTGGAGCTGGAAACAGCCAAAATTACGGAGAACCGCCAGTATGAGGACATGAAGCTGCGGATCCAGTATATGTATGAAAATGGTCAGACTGGCCTGTTGGAGTCCATGATGCAGTCAGAGAGCATTGCAGAGCTTTTAAACCGGGCAGAGTATGCCAGCCAGATTACCTCCTATGACAGGAAAATGCTGGAGGAGTACAGAAAAACCAGGCAGGAGGTGGCTTTAAAGGAGGAAGCTCTTAAGACGGAGCATCAGGAGCTTCTTACCCTTCAGGATTCCACGAAGGCAAAGCAGAGCTCGGTAAAGACACTGATGGCTTCCAAGGAGGCAGAGCTGGCTTCCTATGAGACGAAGATCGCTTCTGCACAGGGAGAGATTGACCAGTATAATGCGGATATCAAAGCCCAGGAGGAGCATATGGCCCGTGTGGAGGCGGAGATACGGAGAAAGGAAGAGGAAGCCAGAAAAGCAGAAGAAGCCAGAAGGGCAGAAGAAGCCAAGAAAAATCAGTCTTCTGCCGGTGGGGATAGTACGGTAAAAAAAGGGAACACTAATTTTATATGGCCCTGTCCTGCAAGCGGACGGATTTCATCCGCGTTTGGGGACCGGAGCTCACCGACCGAGGGAGCTTCTACCAATCATAAGGGAATTGACATTCCGGCGCCGTCCGGTTCCTCTATTGTGGCGGCAGCAGATGGCAAGGTAGTGATCTCTACATACAGCTATTCGGCCGGAAATTATATTATGATCGATCATGGCGGCGGGCTTACTACTGTATATATGCACTGCTCTCAGCTTCTCGTGAAGGAAGGGGAGACTGTAAAACAGGGACAGACTATTGCAAAGGTAGGATCGACAGGATATTCCACAGGGCCTCATCTGCATTTTGGCGTTCGGTCCGGCGGAAGCTATGTAAATCCTTCCGGTTATGTAAGTCCATAAAGGGGCATACAGTGTAACAGGACAGAGAGGCCCCTTAAAGGCCAGATAGGAGACAAAAAGTGGAAGATCAAAGATATGACAGACAAAGCGAGAGAGGAAAGGCGGCAGGAAGCCAGAACCGGTTCTGGATGGGAGTTCTTACGGGAGCTCTCGTCATGGCGTTTGTGGGGCTGATCATCGTAGGTATGTCTGCGGGAATCTACCTGTTCGGACGGCGGGTGATCAGCCGTCAGCCTCAGCCCGGCGCTCCCTCTATTACGGAGGAGCCTGCAAAGAGAGTGGACTTTGAGCAGGTGACCTCAAAGATGGAGATGATCCAGCAGATCATAGACCAGGTATTTCTTTATGACGAGGACGCTCAGAATGTAGAGGATTTTATCTACCGCGGTATGATGGCAGGCCTGGATGATCCCTATTCTGTATATTATTCCGAAGAGGATTATAAGCTGATGCAGGAAAGCACCAGCGGCACCTATTCCGGAATCGGGGCTATGATTAGCCAGAACCGCACTACCGGCCTTTGTACGGTGGTAAAGGTATTTGACGGCTCTCCGGCTCTGGAGGCAGGGATGCGGCCGGGGGATGTGGTCTATAAGGTAGAAGATACGTTAGTAGCAGGGGAAAGCCTGGATGTGATCGTGAGTAATTATGTAAAGGGAGAAGAAGGAACTCCGGTGCAGATTACCGTATACCGGGCAGACGAGGACGCCTATGTGGATCTGACTCTTACCAGAAAGAAAATAGAGGTTCCTACTGTGGAGTCCCGGATGCTGGAAGAAACAACAGGTTATGTGGCTGTGAGCGAATTTGATCTGATTACAGTAGATCAGTTTAAAACAGCCATTGATGACCTGACGGCAGAGGGAATGAAGCAGCTGGTGATCGATCTGCGGAATAATCCCGGAGGTATATTAGACAGCGCCGTAGCCATGGTGGACTATCTGATTCCGGATGATATGATGGATTTTAAGAAGGGAGAGGGAAAATCGCTCATTGTTTATACGGCTGACCGAAACGGAGAAGGGGAAACCTATACCGCTTCCGATGGCCATGCAGTGGATCTTCCTATCGCCATTCTGGTAAATGGTGATTCTGCAAGCGCTTCGGAGGTGTTTACAGGTGCGATGAAGGATTATGGAAGAGCAGTCGTGGTAGGAACTACCAGCTACGGAAAGGGAATTGTTCAGAATCTCATTCCTCTGGGAGATGGTTCTGCCATTAAGCTTACGACCGCCCACTATTATACGCCGAGCGGTTTTGACCTTCATGAAAAAGGAATTGTGCCGGATGTGGAGGTTCCTTTGGATGAAGCTTTAAGAACGCAGGCAGTAATTCGCCCGGAGGATGACAATCAGCTTAAAAAGGCTGTGGAGGTTTTAAATAACGGGCAGTAGGATGAAAATAAAAACGGCAGTGCCGGACAGACTTGAAAGGAAGTCTTACGGTACTGCCGTTTTTATGACGTTTGGGAAACATAAGGATTGAAGCGAGTGATTTAACAGCTATGTGAGAAATAGAAAAGTAAGCGCTTACTTTTAAAGTGAAAAATGAGCAGAAAAATGATGTGTCATATAGGCAAAGTTTACAAAAAGCATGAAATAAAACTGACAATATAACTAAAAATAGATTTAGATTTGAAAAAACAAATGGGCAGTATTGACATAAAAAGGAAGAGGGTGTATGATGAGTGCATAGAAAAGAAAACGGTTACAAAAATGGCGAGTTAGTATTATCAGTTGCATAAAAAGAGGAAGACAAACGATGAAGCACCAGGAAACGAGTATTTATACAATTGCAGAAGATGCGGGAGTGTCTATAGCAACAGTTTCCCGCGTGATTAATCAAATTCCGTCTGTCAGCGAAAAGAACAGGCAAAAGGTTCTTGCTTCAATTAAAAAGTTTAACTACATTCCAAATGTTTCGGCAAGAAACCTAAGTACATCACGTACAACTTCAGTGGGTGTGTTTGTTCCAGATATTTCAAACCGATATTTTATGCAGCTTTTGCGGGGAATTACAAAAGAAGCAGATGAATTGGGCTACAACATTGTCCTGTTTGACACGGCAAATGATGTGATGCGTGAACGAAAGCTGCTTGATTCTGCAAGAGAATTGCGTTTGTGCGGAATCATTATTGCGCCAGTTTCCTATATAGGCTGGATCAATATACAGAAAATGAAAGATTTGGAAGCATTTGGTATCCCGATTGTTTTGATGGATCGAGAATTGATCGTAGATGAGTTTGACCGTGTTGTTTCAACAGATGAGGAGGGAAGCTTTCAGGCGGTATCGGAGCTGATTCGTTTGGGCCATCAGAAAATTGCGTTAATCAGCGGACCGGAAACCGTTTACAATGTTTGCAAAAGAATGAATGGATATTATAACGCAATGCGGGCTGCAGGGATTATGGTAAGGGAGGAATACATCAGAAAAGGTGATTTTACAGTTGACACTGCATACCATGAAGCAATGATATTGTGCAGATTGCCTGATCCGCCAACAGCAATCTTCTCTTTTAATTATGATACAACATATGGTTGTCTGAAGGCATTTGCAGAGTTAAATTTGAGAGTTGGTGAAGACATTGCACTGATTGGTTTTGATGATATCGAAGAATTGGAACACCTTCACTATAATATTACAGTGGTTAGCAGGGATGCGCCGCATATGGGGAGACTTGCGGTAAGACAGCTGTCGAAACGAATTACACTGGAGGAAACGAAAAAAGAAACAACAACAGCTTTTGTGGAAACAGAACTGATTTTAAGAGGGTCTGAGAAGTATCCTTTGAGAACAGTTTAATGAAAGTTTTCAAAATATTTATGGAAAGGGGGAAAGATGATTTCGTTTCTTAATTAGGTTGCAATATATATAATGTAAAAATGGAGGAAAAGCAAAAATGAAAAAATTAGTTGCAGTTACACTCTGCGCCGCTCTGTCAGTGGGGATGATGACCGGTTGTGGAAAAGAAGAAAAGAAAGCAGATGACAGTGTAATCAAAATTGGTGTGCTGGCGCCGCTTACTGGAACCAACGCCGAGTATGGCAAGGGTTTTGAGATAGGAACCCAGATGGCGGCTGATCGTATCAATGCGGCAGGCGGTGTGAACGGACGTAAGATTGAGATGGTTGTAAAAGACTCTAAGGGAGATTCAAAAGAGAGTTCTGATCTTTGCCGTATGTTTGCAGATGATGAAGAAATTATGGCGATCATCGGAGATTTTACCAGTGGGGCTTGTATGGCAAATGCGCCGATTGTTGATGAGGCACAGATCGTACAGCTGTCTCCAACCGCATCTAACCCTGATTATGCAGGCATGAGTGATTATTGCTTCAGTATCATGGGACGTCAGGATGGAGAAGCACCGTTTTATGCAAAATATATTTTAAATAAGTACATGGGTGCAAAACGCCTTGGTGTTATTTATATCAACAGTGACTGGGGTAAATCCTGTTTTGATAACTTCAAGGTACAGTGTGATGCAGATGGCTTGGAAATCGTAGAAGCTGTTAACTATGTACAGGATGAGAAGGATTTCTCCTCTCTTATTACAAAGCTGAAAGCAGCGGATCCTGATGTTATCTGTATTATGGATCAGGGTGCGGTTCCACAGGTAATTAATCAGATCAGAAGTTCCGGCTGGACCGATATTCCGATTACAACTTTAGGCCCTGGAACATCTCAGCAGCTGATTGACCTGTGTGGTGAAAATGCAGAGGGACTGCTGTTAACATCACCATTCTTCTTTGATCCGAAAGATGAAGAATTAATGGCCTGGAAAGACGAGTTTGTTTCCAAGGCAGGATTTGAGCCTACGATCCATCCGGTTGACGCATTTGACTGTGTTTACCTGTTAGCAGAAGCAATTGAAGCCTGCGGAGATGATATAAACCGTGTCAGCATTCGTGACAACCTTGCAAAGGTTGAAATGACAGGCGTATCCGGCCCGATTAAATTTAACGAAGATGGAGATATTACACGTCAGTATTTAATCTGCGGCGTAGAAAATGGAGAATATGTCATCAAAGAAGGATTTGAATATTCCCAGGAATAAAATTGATAAAAGCAAGCAATGCCTACTCGTGTCGGCATGGGCAGGCATTGCTTTTGTTCAGAGGAGGACAGTATGGAATATTTTTTGAATCAGTTGGTCAATGGACTGTGTCAAGGATCCATGTATGCCTTGATGGCCATTGGTTATTCCGTTGTCGTCGGTGTCGTAGGTATGGTTACATTTACCCACGGTGAAGTAATTATGATTGGCGCCTTTGCTGCATTTTATATGTTTAACGCATTCGGCAACAATCTGTTACTGGGAATTATAGCGAGCTTCTGTGCATCTTGGCTTATCGGTATGTTAGTCTATAAAGTCTGCTATGAACATTTCTTCAATGCACCACGTCACATTTCACTTATCTGTACCATTGGAATCAGCACCTTAATTAAAAATCTGGCACAAATCGTGTTTGGGCCAAACCAAATGCCAATGCTGAATATCGTTGAAAACAGCATCTACGAGATTGGACCGATTCAAATTTCAAGTGTTCAGATTCTTGTACTTGTTATTGTTATTATTTTGGCGGGCACCCTTTCTGTCGTATTTAACAGAACAAAGTGGGGCATTGCGCTTCGTGCTGTCAGCCAGGATAAAACGGCAGCATATATGGTGGGTATCAATGTAAAACGCACAGCAATGATTGGAAACTGTATTGGCTGCGGACTCGGCGGCGTAGCAGGTATGCTGTTATCGATTTACTATCAGAGCCTGAGCGCTACCATGGGAGGACCTTACGGTATGAAAGCGTTTGCTTCCTCTGTGCTGGGTGGTCTGACAGATGTTCGTTTTTCTGCAATCGGCGGCGTATGTATCGGAATCATCGAGAACATTGGAATCACAATTTCTTCCGCAAGTTTCCGAGACGTATTTGCATTTGGTTTCCTGATCCTGGTTCTGATTATCAGGCCTCAGGGATTTACATCTAAGAAGGGAGCACGTCCATAATGAGAGAACTGGTTTATAAAATCGAGGAATTCTACCAAAAGCACAAACTGGTGGTTTTGCTTGGCGTATTGATTGTTCTTGCACTGCTGCCTTTCGTGTTTACAAAAAGTTATATTCTGGGTGTATTTTGCCGTATGCTTTTATATGCAACACTGGCGGGCTCTTTGAATGCGATCAATGGATACAGTGGTCAAACCTGTATTGGACATGCCGGATTTTTCTGTATCGGAGCCTATACAGAGGCGATTTTGGCAACGCGCCTTGGTGTACCGTTCTGGGTTGCTTTAGTTGCCGGCGGTGTGGTAACCGCAGTATTCGGCGGACTGGTTGCATTGCCGACACTGAAAATGAAAGGTGTTTATCTTTCCATCGTTACACTGGGATTTTCAGAGATTGTACGTCTTGTGGCACTGAACTGGGAGCCGGTTACCGGAGGCCCTATGGGTATTAAAGGAATTCCGGTTCCAACCTTCTTTGGAATGGAGTTTTCCGGTTCACGTACATACTATTATATTTTCCTTTTCATTGCAGTACTGTTCCTTTTTATAACAAACCGTATTATTAAGTCCCGTATGGGGCGCGCGTGGGTTTCGATTCGTGAAGACGAACTGGCGGCAAAATCACTTGGCGTACAGATCTCCCGCTATAAAGCAGTAAACTTCATGTATGGTGCGTTTTGGGCAGGTATTGCTGGCGCGGCATATGCACCGTATGTACGTTTTATTGACTCTACCATGTTCTCTCTGGATGAGGGATTCAGCATTTTATCCATGGTAATCGTTGGCGGACAGGGTACTTTAATCGGACCGGTTATCGGTTCAGCGATCATCAACGGAATGACAGAGTTCCTGCGCCCGATCGGCCAGTGGAGAATGGTGGCATATGGCCTGCTGATCATCGTTATGATGTGGTGGAGGCCGCAGGGACTTGTTGGAGCATCCGACAGTATCCTTGCAGGAAATAAGGCAAATAAAAAGTCTGCCAAGAAACAGAAGAAAGGGGGATCAAAATGAGCGTTTTGTTAGAAGCACGTGATGTGTGCATGTATTTCGGCGGTTTAAAGGCAGTAGAATCTGTTAATATGTCCGTAAATCAAGGCGATATTTTTGGAATCATTGGACCGAATGGTGCAGGAAAAACCACTTTCTTTAACGTTTGCTCTGGTATTTATCAGCCAACAAAGGGTGAAATTATTTTAGACGGAAAGAAAATATCTGGTATGTCATCGGATCAGATTGCCGGCCAGGGAATGGCGAGAACGTTCCAGAATATTCAGCTGTTTCGGTATATGAGCGTTTTGGATAATGTAAAGATTGGTTTCCACAACCGAACCAAAGCCGGTCTGTGGGATGCAATTGCACATACGAAGCGCTATAAAGAAGACGAGGCATTTGTTGTAGAACAGGGAATTGAGGTTCTGAAAAAAGTAGGGCTTTTGGAATACAAAGATACCCTGGCAGGAAATTTGGCTTACGGCGTTCAGCGAAAAGTAGAAATTGCGCGTGCACTTGCACTGAATCCGAAGATTCTTCTGCTGGATGAGCCGGCAGCGGGAATGAACCCCCTGGAGACACAGTCCCTTATGGAATTTATCAAACAGCTGAATGCAAGCGGATATACAATTGTCGTTATTGAGCATGATATGAAGTTTGTTATGAATTCCTGCAATCGGATTTTGGTTTTGAACTTTGGCCAGAAAATTTGCGAGGGAACACCGGATGAAGTAAAGAATAATCGTCAGGTTCACGAGGCTTATTTCGGTAAGGGCGTGATTGCCGGAGATGTAGTGAAGGGAGATGCTTAAATATGTTGAAAATAGATCATCTTTCCGTGAATTATGGGTATATTACAGCACTGACTGATATCAGCCTGGAAGTTAAGAAGGGCGAGATCATCACACTGATCGGCGGTAACGGAGCTGGAAAGACAACAACCATGATGTCCATATCAAATCTTGTAGAAAAGGAAAGCGGAAAAATCTTTTTTAAGGATCAGGATATCACCAATACAGCGCCGGATAAAATTGTAAAAATGGGCTTGGCACATGTGCCTGAAGGGCGAAAGATTTTCCCGTCCCTGACCGTTTATGAAAACCTGCAGGCAGGAACACTGGGAAATCCGAAGCTGACAAAAGGGGAAATCAATGATTTGATCGTTCAGTGCTATGACCTGTTCCCGCGTCTGAAGGAACGCAGTACGCAGGGCGGCGGAAGCTTATCCGGCGGAGAGCAGCAGATGCTTGCCATTGCAAGAGGCCTCATGATGGATCCGGAGCTCATTATGCTGGATGAGCCGTCTCTTGGTCTGGCCCCCATTGTGGTAGAGGAAATTTTTGAGCTGATTTTAAAGATCCGAGATATGGGAAAGACGGTTTTGCTGATTGAACAGAATGCATCTATGGCTCTTTCCATTGCGGACAGGGGCTATGTTTTGGAAACAGGAAGTATTACCCTGAGCGGAAAGGGAAAAGAGCTTCTTGTGAACCCTGAGGTTATGAGGGCATATCTGGGAGCATAAATAATTTGAGAACAATTGATCGTGACAGGAGGAACTACCATGAAAAAAATAATCAATAAGCCGGAAAATTTCGTAGATGAGACCATGGAGGGAATTATCTGTGCTTATGGAGACCGGGTAAAACTGCTCAATGGAGATAAGCGTGTGCTTGTGACCAATTATCCTGTGCAGAAGGGTAAGGTTGGTATTGTGACCGCAGGCGGAAGCGGGCATTTGCCGGTATTTCTTGGATATGTAGGACAGGGAATGCTGGATGGCTGCGCAGTCGGAAATGTATTTGCATCTCCGTCTGCACAGAAGATGGCAGATATGATTCAGGCCTGTGACTACGGCAGCGGCGTTTTATGCCTCTACGGAAATTATGGCGGAGACAAAATGAACTTTGCCATGGCGTGTGAGATGGCTGAATTTGAGGATGTTGAAACCCGTACCGTACTGGTTTGTGACGATGTGTGCTCAAGCCCGAAGGAAACGGCAGAACGCCGCCGCGGTGTTGCAGGCATGGTCTATGCATTTAAGATTGCGGGTGCAGCAGCAGAAAAGATGATGAGCCTTGACGAAGTAGCGGCAGCTGCACAGAAAGCGCTTGATAATACGAGAACCATGGGCGTTGCACTGTCTCCCTGCATTGTTCCGGAAGCAGGAAAGCCAACCTTTACGATTCAGGATGATGAAATTGAGCTTGGCATGGGCATCCACGGAGAGCCCGGAATTGAAGTACGAAAGATGATGACTGCAGATGAGATTGCAGAGGTTATTTTGAATAAGATTACAGAGGATATGCCGCTTCAGGATGGAGACGAGGTTTCTGTTATGGTTAATGGTCTTGGGGCAACACCTCTGGAAGAGCAGTTGATTGTTTACCGGAAGCTTCATGCGCTCCTTAAGGAAAGGGGAGTGAGCGTATATATGCCGCATATTGGAGAGTATGCGACATCTATGGAAATGGCAGGCTTGTCTGTTACAATTATTCGTTTGGATGCTGAGTTAAAGGAACTTTTGAGAAGTCCGGCTTCCACACCGTTCTATACCAATTCAAACAAATAAGGAGGAATTTTGTATGAATGCAGAAAGCTTGAAAAGAGCAATGGCGCAGATCAGTGCGGTAATGAATGAAAACCGGGAATATCTGGTAGAGCTTGATTCGCGAAATGGAGACGGAGATCTGGGGATCTCCATGAGCAGCGGATATCAGGCAGTAAAGGATTATCTGGCAACAAGCGAGGAAAGAGATCTGGGAATTCTTTTGAAAAACTGCAGCAGTGTATTTAATGAAGCGGCTCCGTCTTCTCTTGGAACCATTACTTCATTCGCTTTGCTGGGGATGGCAAAAGCTCTGCGTAAAAAGGAAGAGTGCACATTGGAAGAATTAGCAGACGCAATGGCTGCAGGTTTACAGATGATTATGGACAAAGCCGGATCAAAACCAGGAGAAAAGACCATACTGGATGCGCTTTGCCCGGCAGTTGAGGCGCTGAAGCAGAACAGCGGAGCCGATACCAAAACAGCATTTGAGCTTGCTGCAAAAGCAGCAGCAGAGGGTTCGGAGAGCACAAAGGAGATGCGTTCTGTTCACGGGCGCGCGGCATATTACGGAGATAAGAGTATTGGGCTTGTAGATGGCGGTTCAGTAGTTGGAAAATTGATTTTTGAGGGAATTTATACAGCTTGCTAATGCTGTGAAGGATTCGGAAGGACTGGGAAATATGAAACAAAAAATTACTGTTTTTGGAAGCTATGTGACGGATCTTATGAGCCGTACACCGCACCTTCCGCTCCCTGCTGAAACAGTAAAAGGAACTGTTTTTAGTATGAGTGCCGGAGGAAAGGGGTTCAACCAGGCAATCGCAGCAAAAAAGATGGATGCAGATGTAGTCATGGTTACAAAAATGGCAAAGGATCCATTTGGAAAACTTGCTTTAGACCTGATGGATGAGCTTTCCATGGACACTTCTCATATTCTGTACTCAGAGACAGAGGGAACGGGAACTGCACTTATTATGGTGGATGAGTCTACCGGACAAAACGAGATTGTTGTAGTTCCTGGAGCCTGTGGTGCGGTCACACTTAAAGAGGTAGAACGTTGCGCGCCGTTGATTCAAAAAAGCGGATACCTTTTGGTGCAGTTTGAAGTCAATATGGACGCGATGGAGCGTGCAGTAGAAATTGCACACGAAGCAGGCGTATGTATTGTAATGAATCCGGCGCCGTATCAGGATGTTTCAGATAAGCTGCTTGGTATGGCAGATATTGTCACGCCAAATGAGGTAGAAGCAGAGGGACTGACGGGAATAAAAGTAGATAGTGAAGAAAGCGCACGTCTGGCTGCTGAAATCCTGCATAAAAAAGGCGTTGGCACAGTGGTGATTACGATGGGGCATCGCGGCAGCTTTGTCTCAACAGGTGAGGAGCATCGTCTTTTACCACCGTTTACAGTGGATGCTCTTGATACCACTGGTGCCGGAGACGCTTTTAACGGCGGTATGGTTGCCGGACTGGCTGAGGGAATGGATATATGGCAGGCAGCGCGTTTTGCCAGTGCTGTGGCAGCGCTTTCTGTAACCAAAATAGGAACATCCAAGGCGATGCCCCAGAGATCAGAAGTTGAGGCGCTTTTGGCAGAGTAGCAGGACGAAAGAGAAGAGGGGGATTGCTGTGGATTTAGGACTTAGCGGGAAGACTGTGGTTATTACAGGTGCAAGTAAGGGAATCGGGCTTGCAGCGGCAGAATTGTTTTTGGAAGAGGGCGCAAAAGTTGCCATTTGCGCGCGGTCAGAAGAACAGCTTATGGAAGCAGTGAAGCTTCTTTCCTCGAAAGGAGAAGTCTTAGGCATAGTAGCAGATGTTTCCAAAGCAAATGAGATGTATCAATTTGCAGAGAAGGTATTTCAGCATTTTGGAAGGATTGACTGCTGGGTTAATAATGTGGGCGCCTCCATGGAAAGAAGAGGAGAAGAATACTCTGAAGAAGAAGTGGAGTGGACCGTTGGCGTATGTTTTAAGTCGGCTGTATATGGATGTCAGGCAGCGTTTCGATATATGAAAGAGCACGGCGGAAGTATTATAAACATCAGTTCCCTTGCAGCACGCTGTGGAACGGTTGGAAGAAGCACATTGTATGGTCCGTTGAAGGCAGCAGTGGTTCAGCTGGCAACGATGTTTGCGGGGGAATATGCAGCATATGGTATTCGTGTGAATGCGGTTCTGCCCGGTTTTACCATGACGCCTGCAGTACAGAGAAATATCCCAAAAGAGGAATTGCAGAAAAATGCAGAGGGTACACTTCTTCACCGCGTTGCGATACCGGAGGAAATTGCGTCGGCAATTGTATTTTTAAGCAGTCCGCGTGCAAGTTATATCACAGCAACGTCTTTGGAGGTTTCAGGAGGACGCAGCGTTGTGCTGAATCCATCCTATTCTTATGAGCAAAAGGCTATAAGAGAACAGTAAAGAAAAATCTGGGAAAACAAAAAATATATGGTAAAAGAGGGATACCTATTTTTCCATAAAATATAAAATTTTTTAATGTTTAAGGAGGGTATTTTTATGAACCGGAAAGAATTAGTATTAAAGACATTTCACAATGAGCCAACCGAAAAGCTGCTTGTAGGTTTTTGGCATCACTTCCTGCAGGATGAGTTAGTAGATGGTCTGCACAATCCTCATTATATGGAAGAGAATCTGGAAGGCGCTAAGAAATTTAAAGAAGCATTTGATCCGGATTTTGTAAAGATTATGACAGACGGATTATTTTTTATGCCGTTTAACTATGAAGACATCCAGTGTGCAGCAGACTTAAGAAACCTTAAGGCAACAGAGGATATGGATCTTTACTTTGAGAGAACCATTCAGTTTGTAAAGGATTTGAGAGCCATTTACGGAAATGATGTGCTGATGTACTACAGTGTATTTTCACCAGTATTCCAGATTAACCACAGAATGGATCAGACTCATCCCGGTAAATTTAACAGCGAGGTTGAGGCGCCGATTGCTGCTCTTTTAAAGGAAGATCCGGAAGCAACGAAGGCTGCAATGGAAATGATTGGCGGATATATCGAGCGTCTGCTTGACGTTGTTGTTGGAGAAGGACTGGCGGACGGAACGTTCTTCAGTGTTTCTACCTTCAACAGAGGGATTGAATATGATATGTACAGAAAGTATGTAACTCCAACAGAGCATCGCATCATTGCAAAGGCAAACTCACTTGCACAGGATAATCTTCTTCATATCTGCGGCTGGAGAGGTATGAGAAATGATCTGTCTATTTTCCTTGATTATGATTTCAGTGTTATTAACTGGGCTGTTTATGCAGAGCACGTTTCTGTTGCAGAGGGCAAAAAGATGTTCCACAACAAATGTGTAATCGGAGGTTTTGGCAATAACAATACAGATTTAATTTGTGTAGGAAATAAGGAAGATATTCAGAACTACGTAGAACAGATCGTTGAAGAGGCAGGAACAACCGGAGTTATTATCGGTGCAGATTGTACGATTCATTTAGACACGCCATATGAGCACTTATACTGGGTATATGAGAAGGCAGCTGAGATTAGCGAGAGACTTCTGAAGTAAATAAGCGGTTTCACAATTAAAAGATTTTTTAAACTAAAAAGAGGATGCGTGGCAGACTGTAACTTGCCAGCATCCTTTTTGGGTATTATGGCTCAATGACAACCATAGACGGGGACACAGATACCGCTCATGCTTCTATGATGTTTATGCGTTCTTTGAAAAATACTCCCGCGTCAGCCGAATTACCGTTCCGGACAGCAGGAAGACAGCAATCAGGTTGGGAATGGACATAAGGCCGTTAAAGGTATCGGCAATGCTCCACAAAAGCCCCAGATCCATAGTAGCTCCGGGAATGGATACCAGAGCGTAGATTACCATAAAGGGCTTTATAAAGGCTGCGGAAAGGAGAAATTCCACACATCTTGCGCCGTAAAGCCCCCAGCCTAAAATGGTGGAGAAGGCAAAGCAGCACATGGCGATCGCGGTAAAAATGGACACCCAGTTTCCGTAGGTAGAGGTAAAGCCCAGGATCGTAAGCTCTGCTCCGGCATCCTGTCCATAGGTTATGGGAATACCGCTGCAGAGAATTACCAGAGCAGTAAGGGTACAGATCACAATGGTATCTGCAAATACCTCAAAAATACCAAACATACCCTGATGGACAGGATTATCTGTATCCGCACAGGCGTGGGCAATAGAGCCTGTACCAAGTCCGGCCTCATTGGAGAAGATGCCTCTGGAAACGCCGCGCTTCATACTGGTAAAGAAGCTTCCTACCACTCCGCCGGTGACAGCAGAAGGAGAGAATGCTCCCTGGATGATTGAGGAAAATACGCCGGGAACATTTTCCAGATGGAAAAATACCACGCCAAAAGACAGAAGAATGTAGAGCAGAGCCATGAAAGGAACCAGCTTTTCCGCTACACTTCCGATGCGCTTGATGCCGCCAAGGAGCACCAGAGCGACAGAGGAAGCCAGAAGGATGCCCATAGCCAGATTAAAGGTACCGACAGCAGAGTCAGGCAGGATGCCGTAGCCTGTGAGGGCAGACCGGACAGCCGTTGTGATGGTGTTGACCTGAGTGGCATTTCCGGTTCCGAATACAGTAAGGATACCGAAAATGGAAAAAAGATAGGCGAGCCACATCCATTTTTTCCCAAGCCCATTTTTGATATAGTACATGGGACCTCCGGCCAGATCGCCGTCCGGATTAGTTTCCCGGAAATGAACCGCCAGAGTAACCTCGGAAAATTTGGTGCACATTCCTAAAAATGCGGAAATCCACATCCAGAATACAGCGCCCGGACCGCCGATGGCAATAGCTCCGGCTACACCGGCGATATTTCCCGTACCCACAGTAGCCGCAAGGGCAGTACAGACTGCCTGGAAGGGGGTAATGGCGCCTTCGGAGGCATCTTTTTTGCTGAACATGCGGCCCAGAGTGGTGCGGATGGCATAGGGAAAGCGGCGGATCTGGATAAAACGGGTGCGAAGGCTTAAGAAAAGTCCTACTCCGATGATGCAGATCATGGCCGGTACTCCCCAGATAAAGCTGTTTACAGCTGTGTTTACGGAAGTAATAAATTCGATCATGATTATCCTTTTTAACCCTTTCTTTTGTACTGCATTTCATTATAATGGTAAAGTTTGCTTTATGTCAAACGATATAGAAGAAAAAGGGATATTTATACAACCTTAATACAGGCATTATGGATACTTATGCCGCTTTTATACAGCACAGGGTATAATAAAATAAAAGAGCAGAAGTAAGGGGATGTGAAGAGGATGAAAGAAATTATTCTGCTGGGTGCTTTGGCTGTACTGTATAAAATAGGCGGCCGTCTGTTTGACAGGCTGGATCATTTCTTCGAAGGACTTATGCCGCCTCGGGAGTCTTCGTATGAGCCTGAGGAAAGAAATCTGGAAGACGGTTGGAAAATAGAAAAAATGAAACATGCATAAAGGATGTATAAAGAAAATCGCTCCGCCGGTTGTTGGCGGAGCGATTTCATGTTACACTAAAAAGGCACGGTTTTGGAAAAGATTCCTGGCCGTAGATCTTTGTACAAAAAGGGGAATTTGATTATGCCAGTGTTTGATTTTAACCATACGCCGGAAACGGAAGATACAAAGGGAGCAGAGTGTACATACAGTATTTTTTATTCGGATGCTCCTCAGGCAGCGCCGGAGCAGCCGATTCTGGTATTAGACACAAAAGGACAGCAGTGGGAGCATCACACCTGCGGTCTCTTTAGCAATCCTGTAAGGGGAACTGCTTTTGAGTTTAAGGATGGAGGCGAAACGGTCAGTGGAAATATTTTAAAAATAGACGCCCGGTTTGTAAGCCTGATCCGGTGGCTGGGGGAAAACCATATCAATGTGCGTCTGTCCGGAGAGAACAGGGAGGAAGGCTATTCCGTTTACCGCATCCGTGAAACAGCCTTTGGGGGAGGAACCAAGCTTTCAGCAGAGGACGGCTTTTTGCAGTTTATGATTGAGCGTCTGTTTGCCAGCAGTGCGCCTTCTGAGACAGAGGAGGAAGAGGAAACTGAAGAAGGAGATGATATGAAGCTTACCAGTCTCCAGAGCATTACGGATTTTATGACCTGTGCAGGAAAGACCCTTCCGGATCACATCCGTCTCTGGGCAAGAAGAAACCTGGCAGTGGCAAAGTCACATGAGGTATCCCCGGAGGAGCGCCGCCATGCTCAGAGAGCGCTGTCTATTATGATGAACGTGCGGTGGAAGCATGATTATTTTGAAGCCATTGATCCGATAGAGGCAAGACGGATTTTAGATGAAGAGCTTTACGGCATGGAGCGGGTAAAGCAGAGGATTATAGAAACCATTATCCAGATCAACCGAACTCACACGCTGCCCGCATACGGCCTTTTGCTGGTGGGGCCTGCGGGTACGGGAAAATCCCAGATCGCTTATGCGGTGGCAAGAATCTTAAAGCTGCCGTGGACAACTCTGGATATGAGCTCCATCAATGACCCGGAGCAGCTGACAGGAAGCTCCAGAGTCTATGCCAACGCAAAGCCGGGAATTATCATGGAGGCATTTTCCATGGCAGGAGAGTCCAATCTTGTATTTATCATCAATGAACTGGACAAAGCGGCTTCCGGAAAAGGAAATGGAAATCCGGCAGATGTGCTTTTAACCCTGCTTGACAATCTGGGCTTTACGGATAACTACATGGAATGTATGGTGCCTACCTCAGGCGTATATCCCATTGCCACAGCTAACAATAAGGAGCAGATCAGCGCACCATTAATGTCCCGTTTTGCGGTGATCGATATTCCGGACTATACATTGGAAGAAAAAAAGATCATTTTCTCAAAATTTGCTCTGCCAAAGATCCTGCGCCGCATGAGCCTGCGCAAAGAGGAGTGTATCCTGACCGAAGAGGCTCTTGATACCGTAGTGGAGCTTTATTCAGATACGAGCGGAATCCGTGATCTGGAGCAGGCTGCGGAGCATATCGCTGCCAATGCCCTGTATCAGATCGAGGTGGATCATCTTGAAAAGGTGGTATTTGACGGAAAAATGATCCGGGAGCTTTTGGGATAATAACCTTTAGTCTGCCTCGTCCTTTTCCGGCTCAAGGAGTTTTAAAAGAGTTTCATTCAGAGCCCGGGCCTGTTCGGCCAGCTCCCGTATGCAGGAGATTTCCGGAACCTCAATATCATGGATCAGGGTATTGCGCATTTTTCTAAGAAATGCAATCTGATTCAGGCTGTCTTTGTCAAAAAGCCCGGTCCGTTTCAGGGCGTTGATATTAAAGACGCTTAAGGAACGGGAGCTGCGCTTGGTGGTGCGGTTTAAAAGCGCTTCCAGGGGAACCCATTGACTGAAAAAGGCGCTGATGGCTTTCAGACGTTCCTCATCCTCTTTAGAGCCGGCTGCCTTTAAGGACTGGTAGGCCAGATACCGCTTTTCATTTCCGCTGATGATCTGGTCAATAATCTGCTGGGAAATGTTCCGTTTGTCCTTTTCAAATTTAACTGCCTTTAAAATAGGGCCCATGTACTTTACGTCCAGCAGCTTCAGGCTGGACAAAAGCCGGAAGAGCAGCTCAATATTTCCCATCCGCAGTTCGATATCCTCCGGGCGGAAATTGCTGCTGAGGTAATTGTAAAGATAGGAAGCCAGCTCGTACTGGTTGTTAAAAACAGCATTTTTGCTGCGGATCCGTTCATTTCCTGCAGCCTGCAGGCGCTCCAGGGCGATTTCTCCTGCAAGGACAAGACCGTTTAACTCGTCTAGGATGGCAAGCTCTTCTTTGGAAAGCGTACCCTGAAGGGGTTTGTAGATTAAGTCATGTTCTACCTCAGACCAGGCGTGCATCAGGACGGACGCTACCTGAATTTCGATTCTGGCCCGGCAGTAGCGTTTTTCTGAGGGTTGTACCAATTCTTCTCTCAGATAGACACGGTAGTGGTTGGCCCAGTAGCCGGAAAAACGCTTATGATAAGTAGGAGGCTTTGACTGCTCCGGGAACTGCTTGCTTTCCAGAATGTGGAACTGATCCCGGATCAGCTGGTCTGCCTGAAGGCGGTCTCCGGGGAAATAGAGGGAAACCCGGACACCGCAGAGATCGGCGATGTCCTCATAGATTTCCTTTATATTCCGGTAAGGAACCGGGCGCTTGGCATTGCGGCGGAGAACCTTGCTTTTTAAGCGTCCCGGATTTTTGGCCCGGTAGGTAACCATGGCCCGGATACCGGAGGAGCGCAGCACAGCCTCCAGCTGACCGGCTGCAAGACGGCCTACAGATTCATAGTAGTTAAATTTCTTTTTGTAGTTGTCAATAAACTGGTTGATCAGGTCCATTGATTTCTCCTTTTTGCGGGCTTTATCGGCGGAAATGCTCTGCTTTAATCAGATGGTTTCATCATATCATAGGAGAAATGGGAGTGCAAGCAGACCGGTTTTTGAGTTTTTGCATTTTGCATTTTATCGTGTCAGCTTCTTTTCCACACAGGCAATGGCCTGATATAAAAGCCAGGACAGCAGGCACAGAATCATGATGGAGGTCATAAGCACCGTCATGGTAAAGGTCTGGGCGGAGTAGGTGATCAGATATCCCAGTCCTGCCCGTGCGGAGAGAAATTCACCAATGATGACGCCGACCAGGCACAGGCCGATATTGACCTTCATGTTATTGATCACCATGGGGAGGGAGCCTGGCAGAAGAACCTTAAGGAGTACGTCTGTTCTGGTTCCTCCAAGGGAACGGATCAGGCGTATTTTGTCTTCATCGGTCTGACAGAAACCATTGTACAGAGTAAGGATCGAGCCAAAGAGAGCCACGGAAACGGCCGCTGTGACAATGGTGGTGGTATTATTTCCCAGCCATACGATTAAAAGCGGAGCCAAAGCGGATTTGGGCAGACTGTTTAAAAGAACTAAGAATGGCTCTAAAACGCTGGCAGCAGAGGGACTGGCCCAGAGAAGAAGGGCACAGACCAGACCGGCTGCGGTACAGACAGCAAAGCTTATAAGCGTCTCCATGAGGGTAACGCCTGTGTGGAGAAAGATGGTTCTGTCGGCAGTCATAGAAATCAGGCATTTGAGGATCAGGCTTGGACTGCTGAAAATAAACCGGTCGATGAGACCTAAACTGGCTGAGAGCTCCCATAAAGACAGAATCAGGATCAAAAGAAGGATGCGCCAGATACGGATCATACTCCGGCGGCGCAGCTGGTCGGCCAGGTATTCCTGCTGGGCTAACGAGGGGGAGAGTAAGGGATTATTCATCTGTTTTTAGCTCCTTCCATACAGCGTTGAAATATCCGGAAAATTCAGGACAGTTACGTCTTTTTAAAGGTGTTGCACAGTCAGCCGGGAAATGGATGGGAAGGATTTTTTTGATCCGTCCGGGCCGGGGTGTGAGTATGATGATCCGGTCTGCGATGCTGATGGCTTCTGAAAGATCGTGGGTCACAAGAACGGCTGTTTTTTTAGTGCTCCGTAAGATAGAACTGATATCGTCACATACAGAAAGCCGTGTCTGGTAATCCAGAGCAGAAAATGGCTCATCTAAAAGAAGAAGATCCGGTTCCAGCGCCAGAGTACGGATCAGAGCGGCCCGCTGGCGCATTCCTCCGGAAAGCTCAGAGGGCCGGGCGTGTTCAAAGCCTTCAAGGCCGTAGGCTGAGAGCATTTCCTTTAAGCGGGCAGTTGTCTTTGGGGTAAGGCGGTTCTGGATTTCCAGTCCCAGAGATACATTGGATAAAATATCCCTCCACGGAAAAAGATGATCCTTTTGGAGCATATAGCCGGTATCAGACGGCGATTGGCGCAGCGGATGGCCGTCTAAGAGGATCTGCCCCGTATCAGGTTTGGACAAACCGCAGAGAAGAGAAAGAAGGGTGGATTTTCCGCAGCCGGACGGGCCGACCACGGCTGCAAATTCACCGGGAGACAGGGAAAATGATATATCAGAAAGAGCCAGCGTTTCTCCTTCCAGCGTATGGTAGGAAAAGCTGACTCCGTTTACATCCAGTTTGGGTGTCATTTTGTAAAATCTCCTTTCACCTAAGTACGTCTTTGATGTAGTATACGCGAAAGGAGACAGGATGGTTCAGATCTGGTTTACTGGGAAGCAGCGCTTTCGGATGGAACTGTTTCCGGTGCTGCCGGGGCAGAGGCATCTGCGGCCGCTTCATTCTGTGTATAGCTCCAAGTCACGGGAGTGGGCCGTGAGGCATCAAAGATCTGAGAAGCGTCAAAGAGATCGGACAGCCGTTTTTTGGATGGATCCGTCTGGATCATATCCTCGTAAAGACGGTAGCCGTCCAGATTCCGTCTGGCCATCCGCAGATGGTCGCTTCCCTTTTGGATCCAGGCGGGCTTGCTTGCGTCCACATTGCAGAAATACCGGAAGCCCTTGGAATGGAGATATTTAAAACGGTAATTATCCTCTGTATAGGGCCGCCAGTCTGCCACATCATTGCCGTTGGGATAGATGTAGATATCGGTTGGCCCGATAAGAGATTCTACCTCTGCTTCCCACTTGTCCGTATCTGTATAGAAGCGCTCGTCGCTGATCTTGAAGGTTTCTCCGGGTACGGAGGAAACGCCCATCCACAGATGGCCCCAGCTGTGGCTTGCAAGCTCCCAGCCATTGTCTTTTAAACACTGGGCTACCTTTGCAGCCTGCTCTCTATCCTGTTCATAGTTCGGACTGTCACTGTAGGAAGCAGCAGTGCGGTAGCCTAAAATTCCTTCATAGCCCGTAAAGGCGATGATCGCTCTGGCACCTTTATAGGAAAAATCGGGGTGTTCTTCGATGAAATCTTCTAAAATCGGGATTAGGTCATAAGGGCCGGTGGAAATGGAGCCGTCTTCCATGACCATTTCAGCAGTGGGTTTTCCGTCCTCTCCGATGACGATCCGGCGTGCAAAGCCGTCCTTTTCCATATAAGGATAATAGCATACGTCATCCTGGGACATGACCAGAGGTTTTTTGCCCTCAGGAAGCAGGATTTCTCCCCAGGAGAAAACGGTATTTCCATTTTCATCTGTAGTCTCAGAGGCAATATCCCGGATGCGTACCAGAACATAACCGTCCTCATAGAAAGCATCCAGCATCTTTAAAAATTCATCCTTTGTAGTCATGACGGAATTGTAGCCGGGAGTCCGGCTGTCGCCGTCAAAGGCTTTGGCAGTGTCCATGATAAGAGAATGGAAAAATACATGGGGAACGTTCTGCACATCAGCTGGTAAGAGAGAAGCCTTTGCTTCCTCATAAGATGTGATCGCTTCCAGGGCAGCGGGGTCTTCTGCCAGAGAGGAGTCTTCTTTAATGAGAGCAATGGCACGGTCGTAGTCATAGCCCGCAGCGATATATGCGGCCTGAGCAAGTGTGCCAGAGGCCGGGGAAGAGATAGGCTGTGCCGGATCTTCGGAGGTTGTTTTGGCTGTACTGGAGGAGGCGGAAGCAGATGATATGGGCTGTCTGTTTAAGACAAAGCGGGTCAGTGCAAAAACGCCTGCTGCCAGGGCTGAAAACGCCAGAAACAGTGCAAGTATAATAGGAAGATGCCGGACAAGCTTTCTTCGCTGTCTTTGGGCCTGCCGGCGTCTGAAATCATTTCGGCTCATAAGTTGTAAATCTCCTGTTTGAATGAAAGTAAAATTGTATCAATTTAATTATAACATAAAATTCAGGAAATGAAAGTGATTGAAATTTGATGGAAGCCGTGGTATGTTTAAAATAGAAATTACCCAAAAGCGGCGGTTGCTTTTTGACACAGCAGAGCCGGCTATGAAAAGGAGATAAAATTATGGCAGAAATGGTAAAAGATCCAAATTGCGCATACTGTATGCAGGGAGAGCTGGCAGCAAAATTTGCCTATCCGGTCTGCGAGATGAAGACAGGCTTTCTTTATGTATTTAAGGAGCAGAGTAAAAAGGGAAGAGTGATCCTGGCTCACAAAAAGCATGTCAGCGAGCTGATCGACTTAACAGATGAAGAGAGAAATGATTTCTTTGCAGAGGTGGCTCAGGTGGCAAGAGCCGTACACAAGGTATTTCATCCCGATAAGGTAAACTACGGCGCATACGGCGACACAGGCTGCCACCTTCATTTCCATATCGTTCCCAAATATAAGGGCGGAGAAGAGTGGGGCGGTACCTTTGAGATGAACAGCGGAAGAACCATTCTCACAGACGCTGAGTATGAGGAGATGGCAGAGGCCTTAAGACAGGCTTTAAAGGAAGTATAGGAACACATAGTATAAAATAACCTCTGGCAGCGGCAGAAGCTGCAGCCGGGGGTTTTGTCTTTTTTGATGCGACATAAAGCGTTTGTCCGGTTTCATATATTAGGCAGAGAGCAGCAATGTTTGGAGGAATCGTGTATGAAACGGACAAAAGCAGCAGGCTTTTTGCTTGCGCTTCTTATGACGGCAGGGCAGGTGACGGCAGCATTGGCTTCTGAACCGGAGCTTGCGCTTCCGGCCGGGGTGCCGGCCAGAGCGGTAAGCAGAGAAACTGCGCAGATACAGGCAGAAGCGGGAGATGCGGCAGCTTCTCAGACGGCAATCCAGATATCAGCGCCTTCAGCCGTTCTCATGGAGGCATCTACGGGGCAGATTATATATGAAAAAGGGGCGGATGATAAAAGAAATCCTGCCAGCGTTACAAAGGTCATGACGCTGATCTTGATTTTTGATGCCCTGGCAGAAGGGAAGATCCACCTTTCCGATGAGGTCGTTACCAGCGCTCATGCAAAGTCCATGGGCGGTTCCCAGGTATTTTTGGAGGAAGGGGAAACGCAGACGGTGGAAACACTGATTAAATGCATCGTGATCGCATCAGGAAATGATGCTTCTGTAGCCATGGCGGAGTATATTTCCGGTACAGAGGAGGCCTTTGTACAGCAGATGAATGAACGTGCCGAAGGTCTGGGGATGACGAAAACCCATTTTGTGGACTGCTGCGGTCTTACAGAGGATCCCTCCCATGTGACAACTGCCAGAGATATTGCTCTTATGAGCCGGGAGCTGATCGATCAGTATCCTCAGATCCACAATTATTCAACAATCTGGATGGAAAATATTACTCATGTGACAAAACAGGGGACAAAGGAATTTGGTCTTTCCAACACAAATAAACTTTTGCGGATGGCAACGAATTTTAAGGTTACCGGCTTAAAGACAGGCTCCACCTCTCTGGCAAAATACTGTCTGTCAGCTACGGCAGAGAAGGATGGGGTGCGCCTGATCGCTTCGATCATGGCTGCTCCTGATTTCAAGGCACGTTTTGCAGACGCACAGACGCTGTTAAACTATGGCTATGCAAACTGTAAGCTTTATGAGGATAAAGAGGGGATCACACTTCCGGAAATTTCGGTAGAAGGAGGAATTAAAAGCGGGGCAGAGTTGGTTTTGAACGGTACATTCAGATATCTCAGCCTTAAGGGAGAAGATCTTTCATCTGTGGAAAAGAAGCTTGTTCTCTCCGAGTCCCTTCCGGCTCCGGTGGAGCCGGGCCAGAAGGCTGGGGTGCTGGAATATCTGTTAAACGGAGAGAAGATCGGAGAGATGGATGTAGTGACCGCAGAGGCGGTGCGGGAGGCGCAGTATGGAGATTATCTGAAATGGATGATAAAAATATGGAGGCTTGAGAAAGCTTTTGACTTTTAATATGTCTCTAATGGAGGAAGCACGTGATCGGGAAGGGGACAGGTATAATGACCGCCGTTTCTTTTAAGAGTCTCTGTCTTGGCGGCGTCAATGATGTCAGGGCGCTCCATGGTGCGGATCGCAGACAGGGCAATCATCTTTCCGGCCGTCAGGAGCCCTTTATGGGCAATGGGGCTGCAGGTTTGGGCCGTCATCTGCCAGGTGTGCCCCACATTGCCCACACAGCAGGCGGCAACCCGCAGATTTAGAGTAGGAACTGCATAGCCCACATCGCCTACGTCGGTAGAGCCTGCAGTCTGGATGATATGGTTGGGATCGAAAGGATGGATCTCACTGTCTAAAGGTTTGGACAGAATTTCCTCAAGCCGGTCTTCTCCATAGATCTGAATGATTTCGTCACGGATCATTTTCCGGGCAGTATCATCATAAGAATCCAAAAACTGTCTGGCCAGCCGGTAGTCCTCCTCGGTCCATTTTGGTGCGCCTATCTCCTGCATACAGGCGTCTGCGATCTGGGCAAGGGCTTTGTTGGGGAGGTATTCCGTAAAGGCCATAGACAGATCATAATTCATGGAAGTGCCGGTCATAAGGGCGGCACCCTTTGCCACATCCACGACACGGTTGAACAGCTCTGTCAGCTGGCGGACATAAGGGGAACGCACTTCATACCGGACGGTGGAGCGGTCCTGTACCACATTGGGGGCAGTGCCGCCGGCGTCAATGTAGGCATAATGGATCCGGGCTTCCGGAATCATGTGTTCCCGCAGATAATTGCAGCCTACGCTCATCAGCTCTGCGGCGTCCAGGGCGCTTCGGCCCAGATAGGGGGCAGAGCCGGCGTGGGAAGTAAGTCCTTTAAAGTGGAAATTGGCTCCCATAATCGCGTTATTGTGGGAGTTGTCCACCTGATTGATGGAGTCCGGGTGCCAGGTATAAACAAAATCCACCTGATCGAACAGCCCGGCTCTGGCCATGAACTGTTTGGAACCGGCCCCCTCCTCTGCCGGACAGCCAAAATAGATGACTGTGCCGCTTTTTTTGAAGGTTTTCAGATATTCCTTGACGGCAATGGCGGCTGCCAGAGCTCCGGCACCCAGGGCACTGTGTCCACATCCGTGGCCAGGTGCTCCCTGGATGATAGGTTGTCTGGACGGGCAGGCAGCCGCCTGGTTTAAACCGGAAAGGGCGTCATATTCTCCCAGAATACCAACGACCGGTTTTCCGCATCCATAGGAATAAGTTCCCTGAAAACAGGTGGGGATACCGGCCAGACCGGTTTCTACCGTAAAACCTTCATCCTTCAGAAATTGGCAGAGCAGCCCGGCAGACTGATATTCATGATATGCCAGTTCGGCAAATTCCCAGATTTGATCGTTGGCCTCGATGATACGGGTTGATTTTTCTTCGATAATCTTTTCGATAAACTCCAAGGTTTTCATAGGTACTCCTTCCATATACTTATAATATTTTTCCCAGAAATTCTCTGGTTCTGGGGTTTTGCGGATTCAGGAACAGTTCCTCCGGACTTCCCTTTTCCTGAACAATGCCGTCTGCAATGAAGAAGATGCGGTCGCTGACCTCCCGTGCAAAGCCCATTTCATGAGTGACGATGAGGATGGTCATGCCGGAGCTGGCAAGATCCCGGATTACGTTCAGCACCTCTTTTACCATTTCCGGATCCAGGGCGGAGGTGGGTTCGTCAAAGAGCATGATCTCCGGCTCCATCGCCAGAGCACGGACGATGGCCAGCCGCTGTTTCTGGCCCCCGGAGAGCCGGTTGGGATATTCGTCTTTTTTGTCCGAGAGACCTACCCGTTCCAGCAGACGGAGAGCGGCGGCTTTTGCCTGCGCTTTTGGAATCTTTTTTTCCAGCACCGGGGCGAGGGTGACATTGTCTATTACCTTCAGATGGGGGAAAATGTTAAAATGCTGGAAGACCATGCCCAGATGCTGACGATATTGGTCTACGTTGACAGAACGATCCGTGATATTGGAGTTTCGGAACAGGATGGTGCCGGAGTCCGGGGTTTCCAGCAGATTCAGGCAGCGGAGAAAGGTGCTTTTTCCGCCGCCGCTGGGACCAATGATAGAGACTACTTCGCCTTCGTAAATAGTTTCAGAAATCCCTTTCAGGACTTCCAGCTTTCCAAAGGATTTTGTCAGATTGTTTACCTGGATGATGGGCCGGGCTTCGGCACAGATTTTGTTTTCAGCGTTCATTTTGTTTCATCCTCCATTCAGCATAAGCCATAATCCGGCCGAGTATTGTGGTCACCAGCAGATAGATGATGCCGGCAATGATAATGGATTCCACCTGCCGGAAGGTAGCGGAGGCTACGGTTTTGTATGAGGTGGTCAGTTCATTGATAAAGAAGACAGACGCCAGGGAAGCCTGTTTAATCATGGTGATAAATTCATTTCCAAGGGCAGGAAGGATATTTTTAACTGCCTGAGGAAGGATAATTTTAGTCATGGTATTCCGGGCGGTCATCCCCAGGCTGCGGGCTGCCTCCGTCTGTCCGATATCTACGGCCTGGATGCCGGCCCGGATGATTTCCGATACGTAAGAGCTGGCATTGACGATCAGGGCGATGATGATGCAGGTGGAGTCAGGAATTTTAATCCCGGTGGCTCTGGGAAGGAAGATCCAGAAAAAATAGAGCTGCAGAAGGATTGGTGTTCCCCTGAGAACCCAGACATAAAACTGTACGAACCACTGGAAGGGTTTGATGCGGGAACGCCGCATGATGGCCAGGAGAGTGCCCAGTACGGTGCCGCACAGTACGGTGATGGCGGCCAGACACAAGGTTCCCGTCAGTCCCTGTATGTATACATAGCTGTATCGATTCCACATTTTGATGATCGTTGCCCACATATCGGAAGTCACCTTTCTTTCATTTTCTTTATTATGTGTATCCCTGCAGGGAGCAGGATGTCATAATCCCAGAGTTTTTGCATATGCTGTGTATTTCTCATACCATTCGTCATATATGCCTGAGGCTGTGACCTCATCAATGATCTCATTGATCCTGTTTAAAAGAGCTGTTTCGCCTTTGGGGATTCCGATCCGCGTTCCGGAAGTGCTCTCGTCAACGACGAAGGAAAAATCGGGAACAATGACCATACTGCTTTCCGCGTTGGCTGCGATAAAAAGCTCTGCTGTCTTTTTTTCAGTCACAACCGCATCTGCTTTTCCTTCCTGAACCATTAAAAAACCGTCGGTGGTAGCAGATACCCGTTTCAGCTCCCTGCAGGCCGGAATCTGCTCTGTAGCAAAGAGCTCCTGCAGGGAGCCGCTCTGGCAGACTACGATTTTATCGGTCAGGTCATCAGCGCTTTTGATCGTGTCCAGATCTCCGCTGCGAATCATCAGACCATAATTGTTGGCGTTATCCTCATCAAAACGGTAGCCTTTTGACATTTCCATAGCCTCTGCGCGGGCCGGGGTATAGGCAAGAGCCGAAATCGCCAGATCGTATTTGCCTTCGGTAACGCCGGTTAAGACTGCGGAGAATTCCAGAGGAACGATCCGGCACTCTACCCCCAGCTTGTCGGCAATATAACGGGCTAGCTCAACGTCGGCTCCAACGTACTGTTCCTCTCCTTGTCTGGAAGGATCGATAAATTCATTGGGAGCAAAATAAGGCTCCATGGCTATCTCAATATATCTGCGGGCCAGGATATCGTTTAGGCGGCTTCCTCCATTGCTGCCGGTGGTTTCTTCAGAGGCGGCTTTGGCAGCTTCAGAGGAAGCGGATATGGTATCAGGGATTGTTTCTGATGGCAGAGTGGGGGCAGAACCTATGGCAGAGCAGCCGCTTATGGCGGTCAGAGCGGCTGCAGAGGCCAGAACGATTAACATCTGAACTGTTTTTTTCATAATAATCCTCCCTTTTAGCGGTTTTGTAAGGCTTTAGCATAAGGATGATGCTAAAACTTTAGCATGGTAATGTGATACAGTGATAATTAGGGGAATTATATATGAATAGAGAGTATTTGTCAAGGGTGTTATTGAGAATTTTTTGCTGCTTTTTTGGAGAAATCCATTGTCACAAGTTCGTTATAGGGGACTTCTGCCTTTAATTCCCCTGCTTCCTCCAAAATACGTTTTAACAGCGTAAAGCTGTTTTCTTCAAAGACCGTATCCTCCTTCCAGGTATCCTGGGATTTGTAGCGCTCTACAATCAGGGCCAGCTTATCCACCGGCGTTTCCTTAAAATGCGGGGAAATGACCTTGGCAATTTCTTCAGAGGAATGGCTGTTTACATAGTCCAGACCTTTCTGGATGGCATTGGTAAAGCTTTGGATTACCTCCGGGTGCTGCTTCAGATAGCTTTTTCTGGCGCTGTAGGCCGTATAGGGTACATAGCCGGATTCTGTTCCGAGAGACGCCACCACCGCACCGCTTCCCTCCATTTCAAGGGTTGTGGCGAAAGGTTCGAATTCGATGGTATAATCCGCAGCACTGCTGGTAAATGCCGCCGCGGTGAGGCCAAAGCTGATGCTCTGGTCGATGGTGAGGTCATTAACAGGATCAAGACCGTTCTTTTTTAAGATATATTCAAATACCATCTGGGGCATACCGCCTGCCATCACTGCTACCATGTAAATAATCATCTGATATCTGTTTTGCGGTAGTTTCTGCTGATAGATCCGGCAGATATTCTTTGGTAAGCTGCAAGATTTTTTCTTTTGACTTTACAATATGGTATGGCTTCAATGGATTATCTGTGGATTCAAGAATCCCAAGTTTCTTCATTAGCTCAATATATGGAAGAATACTCTGCTTTGTTTTCTTGAATCCAAGGTCAGTAATATGCTCTGACAGATATTTTGCAGAAGTAAACCCACGTTCATCCTCAGCAATCAGTTTCATCACAATCGCAATCATGGTATTTTCTCTTCGATTCATTTCATCAGCAGGACTGTAACTAATCAGATTAGACAAGCCGTATTTCAGTGTAATTTCCGGCATCCCGTCTTCGTCCACTACGATTTTTTCAATCAG
>NZ_DBMACH010000019.1:0-60499 GCF_057861365.1 Enterocloster sp. | reverse complement strand
AATGGTTAAGCGACAACAATACTATGCTTCGCTACAGGAGGCAGCATAAGGTCGAACATTCTTGAGAAAAAAGTGTAAACCAATATTGACAATATCAAAATATAACTCAGGCAGAATACGAGGAGTGATTACATGAAAATGCCAGCGTGGGCGATAGAGTTTAAAGTGGATCTGTACGCATTGAAAGAGTACAAAGGTTGGACAGATGAAGAACTGGGGAAGCGTTTAGGAGTTACGGCCCGGACGGTCGGCAATATGCGCCGGAATCCCAGCAGCGTAAACGGCGCTTTGATTCTTAAAGTGCAGTCAATGCTTAAAGAAGCAAAGGGGAAATACTGATGGCAAGCCGTGAAGAACTGTTGCAGAGCATTGGGCCAGATATGAGGCTTGATAAATGGTTTTTTCTGCGAATTTATGGCTATGAGCTTACGTGGCCGGGATTTGCAGAGGTAGTGTATTCAAATCAGAAAGGAAATCATGCAATGAATGAAAGAAAAGAAAGGGGGATGGGGTTTGACTTATCAGGATGTTTATTTGATGGACAACCTCACCATTGAAGCAAAGGCTATTTATGGTATGTTGTGTAGTTATGCTGGAACAGGCGGAACAGCTTACCCAAGTGTAGAATTTATCTGTAATTCATTACAAATCAGCGAAAGACGTTTTTATACTCACATGAATCTTTTGATAGGTGCAGGAATTGTAGAAAAGCAGATATGTAGAAAAAACGGAAAAAGGTCAAATAACCTTTATGTCTTAACTCCAAATATCCATTTTCAACCCGTAGAAAATGAAAGTGTAGAAAACCTAAGTGTAGAAAATGTGGGTAGTAATAATAATACTATAAATAATAACAATACAAATAATAATAATATAAATACTATTTGCTCAGAGCCGGAAAAATCTGCTCCGAGCGGAACCGGAATTATGATTCCGTTAGCAGACGGCACTTATTTTGACGTTCCAGAGGATAAAATACCGCTATGGAAGCAGGCATATCCGGCTGTAAACATAGATCAGGAACTGAAAAAGATAATTGCCTGGTGTGATGCCAATCCCACAAAGAGGAAAACCCGAAGGGGTGTTACAAAGTTTATTAACTCATGGCTGGATCGGAGCCAGAACCAGAGCAGAGGCACAAACGGCCAGCAGACAGGAGTACGCAGTGGAGAAAACAAACAGGGATACATTGATTCATACATATAACTGCCGCCTCTGCCATGATACAGGTTACGTTATCCGGTCGGCAATCGTACCGGAGTACGATCCTAAAACGCCAGTAGAGATCGGTGATCCGTGCCCGGTATGCAAAGGGCATTGTCAGGATGATGCAACGGGAATCCCGGCTGTATTTTCTGAGGCAGATATGAGGCATTTTGATTTCGGGCGGTATAAAGCCATTAACCCGAACTTTGAAAAAGTAACCTCCAGCTTCTGGAAACAGTTTGAACGCTGGGAACAGAGAAATAAGGGGTTGTACCTTTGGAGCCAAACGAGGGGGAGTGGGAAAACGCTTCTGGCCTGCTGCCTTTCATCCTCTGTACAGGTGAAATACAGGCGGCGTATAAAGTTCATTTCTTCCCCGGAGTACCTTTCCAGAGTTTCCGAAGCGTACAAAAGGGAGCCATGGCAGCAGGATGGCTTATACGCCTATATGAACTGCGACCTTTTGGTGCTGGATGATTTTGGGAGTGAAAAAAGGGGAGAGTGGCAGGATCAGGAACTATTCCGGCTGATTGATTACCGCATGAATCACGGGAAACTGCTGATTGTGACCTCTAATCTTCCAATTTCGGAGTTGAAATGCGATACAAGGATTTCAGACCGGTTAAACCGGCTCTGCATCCCTCTGCATTTCCCGGAGGAAAGCATAAGGGCCAAAACGGCAGAGGAAGAAAATCGGAACTTTATACAGAGCATATTGCAGAATGGATAAAGCCCCCATTGATGCAGGAGGGGGGAAGGAGGATATTATGGACAGAATTTCACGGATCAGAAACGAGAAGAGAAGAAGCAAAGAAAAGGCAGGATTATTTATTAACACGCTGTTGGCCTCTGCCGGGGCTGGAACAGTGGCTTTTATGGTAACGGCAATGGTATTTCAGGCTGATGGCCTTGTGGCGTTCCTGATGGCTTACGTTGCCGCTTGTATGGCTGCGGTTATCAATCCACTATGGTTATTAGGCAGAGGATAAAACAAGGCTTTATAAATGGACGATATAGCTTTGAAATTGAGGTTGATGGAGAAAATTATTTCGTTGGCAAGGATGCTGCAGAAGCGTTAGGCAAATGCAAGAAATGCAGTCCCGAACCATGTCAGCGATGAGGATAAGCTGACTCGGTGTTTTGCCGACTCAGGTCAGAACAGACAAATGTATATCATTAACGAATCCGGCCTTTATTCTTTAATCTTTGGAAGCAAACTGGAATCAGCTAAACGCTTTAAACGCTGGGTAACATCTGAGGTCCTTCCGGCAATCCGCAAAAACAACCTACAACGCATAAAATTTAGGAAGGAGGTGATTATGGTGAAGGAATACGGATTTACGAATTACATTGATATAGGCAACACGGGGAATGACGTTCCTATGGATTCTCTTACCCCTGAGGAGCGTAAGAAAGTTGCATATGCCCTGCAGGAGCAGGTTATGAGAGTTTCAGGGATGAGAAGAGTAACAAAAACCAACAGCGAGCAGTCAGAAAGGACAAGCAATACAGGCAGAAACAATTAAGTATGAGGCCCCATTGGAGATGCCTTATTAACTGGATCAGAGAAAGGATGAAAAAAATGTATATAAAAAGAATAGCACCGGAAGAACTTCCATCAGAGTATGTATTTTATTTAGAATATCGCTATCATGTGGAATTAAGCGAATTTATCGTGATGGTAGATGACAGGAAAGAAATTCTGTTCGTCAATAAAGAGGTTCCGCAGAGGGATATTGACGGCTTTGTAAAGATAATTACGTTTCCTGAATATTGGGTGTGTGATGATGAATCCCCAACAGGAAAAATCCTTGATTATGTGTACAAAAAATATGGACATTATGTATACATGGCATTAACAGAGGCCCATGCGTGGCGTATGGAGCAGAAAGAGAAGAGGCGGGCAGCGGAAACCGCCGGAAAGATTATCCCATTGATTGAAAAGGAAATAAATAACGAAAATCCGATAGTGAAATATGACGAATTTCTTGCCCATGAAATATGGAAACAGGGATATGACCTCAACAGACCCACTCCAAACAGGCTAACAAATTATGGTAATATGTATGAATTTTATTTTGGATATCTCCTGGGATCAGGAGCGCTGAAAGATATTATTAAATAGCGGCTGATAGACGTAGCACGGATATTATGGGGCCGGATTCTGGCTGTATAAGTGAAAATACTTAAAACAGTGTGAATCTGGCCCTGTTTTCTCTGAAAATGTGGGGATGGATGATTACTGAAAAGGTAGTAAAATAGTAGTAGTGGCAGAAGTTGAAGGAGGAAAATCATGTGCAATGAAAAAATTCGTCAGGAAATGAAGCGGTCAGGTATTTATTGCTGGCAGCTTGCAGATGCGCTCAATGTGGCTGAAAGTACATTTTACCGAATGATGCGGCATGAACTCCCGGAAAAACGCAGAGAGGAAATATTGAGGGCAATCGGAGAGATAAGGCAGGTTGATTGAGTGGCAAGAAAACGGGTTTTTACAGAGAGTATGATAGCGGCCTTTCTGGAACATGATAAGATCTCAGATATTATGCGGGCAACAGGCTTAAGCCGGAATACTGTGACGCGGTACCGGGATGATCCACAATTTCAGGATATTTTAAATCAGCGCAGGGTTCAGGTTATCCGAAGAAGCGTCCAGAAGATGCAGCAGTCATTGACGGACTGCGTGAACGTATTGAATCGCATTATCGCTGATGACAGCATTTCTCCCCAAATAAGAGTGAATGCAATTCAGATTATGATGTCACAGTGTAAGTCCTGGACAGAAACGGCAGATCTGGCAGAACGGGTAGAAGCATTAGAAAGGCAGAGCCAAGAGGAATAATTGACGGACTTAGGGGGTGCTATGCAGAATGAATTTAAGGCAGAAAATAGAAAAACTGGAAGAAAAACAGGAGAGGAAACGTCGGAAGTATATTGTTTTTCCGCGGTTTTATAAGGGTCAATATTATGTTGACGGAGAACCCATTGCAGACTTAAAGGATTATATGCATGGGTGTGGGGCAGAGGTAGCCATTATTAACAATTTACCAAGATTCAATGAAAAAGGAGAGCTTATTTTATGAGCAGGATGCTGGCGGGGGTTACGGTTGACGATGAACTGTACCAAACATTCACGGCAAGGAGATATGATGTTACACAGGAATTTAAAAACCTGCCGCTTGAAACGGTAATTATTTATGCAAATTCTAGGGATCTGGAAGAATATCCGGAGATTCAAAACCGATGTAAGGAGATTACAGAACAGGTAAAAGCAGAAATCAGGGAATATTATTCTTCAAGGGACGGCAGAAAGGAGTACAAAACGATGATACACAAGGATTTTTCTGAATATATGCGGGATGTACAGAAGATAGAGGCAGATATGAGGCCCAGGGCTGAGAAAATCCGCAGCACAGTGGAGAATGCCCGGTCTAAATGGGAAAAGGTATGTAATGATAGGGACGCAAGCGAGGTTTCCAAGGCATCCTGGAAAGCAGAGTACCTGCAGGAGGAAGAGAATTTTAAGAAGGGTATTGCAGATTTGGAATCCGAAGCGGGTAAGGCATTTGACAATGTGAGGGAGCAGTTACAGGAGCATCTGAATGATTTTTATGATCCTAACGGAAGCCGGATTGATGATATGACAATGAAGCTGTTGAATATTGGATTCCCGTTTAAAAAAGAGGAATTGGACCGTTTGGCTGCCAGATATACAGATAATCCTACTATGCTCCGTATACTGATACAGTATGCTAAAAAAAATGGGCTGCGCTCCGATCTGATTTCGACCCTTGAATATTATATTAACCATGGCAGAAAGACAGAGATGGAATATTTTGATAATCTGCGGGAGTTTGCCACAAAAGTCATTCGCGATAAGGGTATGTCCCCGACTTATGAGCAGGCGTTTAATGAGGCGGCGGAGAAGGTTGTAACAAGTGTTCAGGCGCTTCCAATACGCCCGAATGTAGATTAGGGGGGCGACAGTGATAATAATAGGAATTTTGCTGTTTGTAATTGTGTGTGAATTGGCGGCAATTTATGAGAAGATTGGAGAAATGAAAAATGAGCAGAGAGATATCAATAATTAAGGACTGTGTATGTGGGTGCGCAAAGTTATCAGAGAATGCTTTAGAGAAGGCAGAGCATCAGGTAGAAATTATGCGTTTGGGATTGGCTTCTATGTGTGAAAGCATGGCTTGCAGGGAACAGGAAAACGAGAGGGAGGGATGCGGAAATGGCTGATATTCGTTTTGATGATGGGTTTGAAGAATTTACAATCAATGGCGATCCACAGCGGGTTATTCGCATTAATCCCAAGGATGTGAACATCTTGGCACGTTTTGAAAAAAGCATGAAGGAATTGAAGGAAGAGAGCTCCAGTATATCGGATATTGAGGTCAGAGCGGACGGGAGTCTTGCGGAAATGCAGCATTCAAAACTTTCAGAGAATGCAAGGAGGCTGCAGGAGTTTAATGAATCCATCAATCAGAAGCTGAATTATATTTTTAATGCGGATGTGACAAGTGCAGCTTTTGGAAGGCAGTCCCCGCTGTCTTTGTCCGGCAGGGATAACCGCTTTTTATTTGAGGTGTTTTTAGAATCGGCGCTGGAGGCCGTGAAAGAACGTTTGGAGGAAGCTGCAAAAAGTATGGAGGATAGAGCAGCAAAATATAGCGGAGCTTATAAAAAAGCAGAGATGAATGGGAAAAAATATCCGTTTCCGGTGGAGTAAATGAGAGTATGGATAATGAACGTATGCTTAAGGCGATTCGGGAAATATTAGAACGCGGGAATACCGCAGAAGTCAAACAGAGAAAGGACGGAATAATCGTTCTTGAAGTAAACAGAAAAATTACATATCAGGACAATGGGTAAAAAGGTACCTATTAAGAGCTGAGAGGAGCTGTTAGCCTGCTGGATGCAGGTTGGCGGCTCTTTTTTTTATTAGATAGGAAAATGACAGAATGAGTAAGGCTGATGGAAGTATTATTATCAACACCAATATCGAGACAGATGGTGTGGAAGCTGGGGTAAACGAGCTTAAAACCTCAATGACAAGAAAAATCGGCGATGTACAGGATTCTATATCCAGGCTGGGAGGAGCTGCAAAGAAGGTAGGTTCTGCGATAGCGGCGGTATTTGCAGTAAAACAGATCGTGCAGTTTGGGAAAGAATGCCTGGAGCTTGGATCGGACTTGCAGGAGGTACAGAATGTTGTAGATGTAACATTTCCGGAAATGAGTGCACAGGTCGAGGAATTCGCCAGAAGCGCAGCAGATTCATTTGGTTTGTCTGAGACAATGGCAAAGCAATATGTTGGTACATTTGGAAGTATGGCAAAGTCATTCGGCTACTCAGAAAAGGCGGCCTATGATATGGCAACAGCCCTGACGGGACTGACTGGGGATGTGGCATCTTTTTATAATTTATCTCAGGAAGAGGCTTATACCAAATTAAAAAGCGTATTTACTGGGGAAACGGAAACCTTGAAGGAGCTGGGGGTTGTTATGACCCAGACAGCGCTGGATCAATATGCCCTTGCCAATGGGGTTGGAAAAACGACAAATGAAATGACGGAGCAGGAGAAAGTTGCATTAAGGCTGCAATTTGTACAGACACAGCTTTCGGCAGCAAACGGGGACTTCGTGAGAACATCGGATTCATGGGCGAATCAGGTAAGGGTTTTTCAGTTGAGATTACAATCTTTAAAAGCCACAATAGGGCAGGGTTTTATCAATCTGTTTACTCCGGTTATAAAGGCCGTAAATGTAGTTCTTGAACGGCTGTCGGCGGCAACAGCCGCATTTAAGAATTTTACAGAGACAGTAATGGGCGGTAAGTCTGCAAGCAGCGGAATGGCCCAAATGTCTGGTGAAATGGCGGAAGTACAGACCGGGTATGAGGGGGCTGCCGCTGGTGCAGAGGAATTTGCAGACGGAGTAGAGGACGCAGGCAAACAGGCAAAAAAATCATTGGCGCCATTCGACAATCTGATTCAGATTCAGCGCGATGCAAAGGAAAGTTCAGGAAATACGGAAAACAATGCAATAATGCCGCCGGCACTATCTACAGATGAAGAGCCGGAAGAATCCCCGTTTTTAAATAAGGTTGTGGAAACGCTGGATGCCATTAAACAGAGGTTAGTTGAAATAGGGGATATCTTTCACGCCGGATTCTGGCAGGGATTGGGAGACTGCACGCCTGTTCTGGATTCCATAAAGGGAAACATAGCAGGAATCGGACAGAGCTTAAAGGATATTTTTACAGATCAGGGAGTTATATCTGCATTTGATACGATGCTGAACACTATTTCATACAATTTGGGCAGAACCGCAGGAGCATTCTCCAGTATCGGGCTTACAATAGCGGACAATCTAACCGGGGGAATGGCTTTATATCTTGAAAGCGCCAAAGACAGGATCAAGGGATATCTGATCAGTATGTTTGATATTACAGCAGAAATCAGCACAATAGGGGCTGATTTTGCCGTAGCTGCAGCAGATATTTTTTCAGTGTTCAGAAGTGATACGGCAAAGCAGATTACTGCTGACATTATATCGATTTTTGCAGATGTATTTATGGGGATCACGGAATTATCTGCAAAGCTGTTCAGAGATGTGCTGGATACAATCCTCACCCCGTTTGTAGAGAACAAAGATAAGATAAAAGAAGCGCTGGCAAATACATTGGAGCCGATAAAAACGGTTCTTGATTCTGTTTCGAGTGGCATGACGGAAGCTTTTGAGAACTTAAATAAAATGTATGATGAGCATATTGCCCCGCTGTTTGAATCTATCAAAAATGGGCTGTCTGAAATTTTGGGGAATTTGCTGGATGGATATAATCAGTATATTGCCCCGACACTTCAAAAACTTGCGGATAAGTTTGCGGAGGTATACGAAGGAACAATACTGCCTCTTTTCAATAAGATTATTGGGCTGATAGGTAAGATTGCCGATTTGATTAAGGAAATATGGGATGGAAGCTTAAAGCCTCTGCTTAGTCAGATATCGTCTAATATACTGCCTGTGATTGCTCCGATTCTGGAAACAATAGGAACAGCGTTGCTTAATCTGATTGATACGGCAGCATCCGTTTTGGATGGGATAATAACGGCATTTTCCGGAATTATTGATTTTTTGACAGGTGTATTTTCCGGGGATTGGGAAAAGGCATGGGAAGGTATTAAGGAGATATTAGAAGGTGTCATTGATGCAATAATGAGCCTTGTGGAAGGATTGATAACATTTTTAGGGGATTTTATCAGCGATGGGCTGGAAGTTATTGGCGCAGTAATAGAAAGGACGTTAAACGTTCTTATAGGACGGATTGAATTTGCATGGGCGAAAACGGTCGATATTGTTAAGGGGCTATGGAATACTTTAAAGGGAGATGCGGAAACCATATTTGAAGGAATCGGACAGGCAATAGAAACAGTGTGGGATTCCGTGAAAAATAAGACAGCTGAAATATGGGATAGCATTGTGACAGTAATTAAGAATACCATAGAAAAGATCGTTTCTGGTGTGGAAAACATGGTGAATTCGGTTATATCCGGAATAAACAAAATTATAGAGGCGGTCAATAATGTAATGGATAAGGTGGGAATTTCAATTCCCGTTATTCCTGAGATGAATCTGCTGGGGAAATATGGCTACCCTGCATCCGCTTACGCATCCATCCCATACAAAATGCCTATGCTTGCCACCGGAACGGTAGTGCCTCCCAGAGCAGGCATGTTTGCAGCTATCCTCGGTGACAATAACCGCGAGACAGAAGTGGTTTCCCCGCTGTCCACCATGAAGCAGGCTCTCAAAGAAGCTTTGTCAGAAAGCAACATTTCGGGCGGAAATCAGGTTATAAAAGCTGATCTGGTGCTTGACAGTACAAAATTCGGGCAGTTAGTAGTTAAGTTCGGAAATAGCGAAAAGAACCGTGTAGGCGTTCGCATGGTAACAGAGGGAGTATAATCATATGAGAATCAGAAAAATGAAATTTTGTGATTACGGGATTGATGAAGAGGAAAAAAATGTGCTTATGGAGCTGGCAAAACGGGAAGAGAATGCAGTCTTTATAAGAAATGCTGTAATGGAAAGCAATCCGGGATTGTCAGAAATGCTGTTTATTTCATTGACAACAGGGATTGGGTATGATGCCATGGGACACAGCAGATATATTCCTATAAAAAGAGATGATTTTTACGCATATCGGCGCAGGGCACTGTATATTTTCAAACTATTACTGAAAGATCAGGGGAATAGAATGGGAACGAACTGCTTTGCTGCGATATCGCAATAGGGCAGAAAAATTGGTTTACCCTTGAATGGACCAGAAAGATGTGGTATAGTAAAGATGTAAAAAGGGAAAGCCAGAAGCACACGGCCTACCCGAATAGTTTAGCGACTATATAACATAAGCCGTCACTATTGGCAGTAGTGGCGGCTATTTTCTACCCTTAAAGATTGTGTAACACAGTTCTACAAGGGATACAATGAAGATACCTATCTGGATCAGATCCGAATATGTAACATACATTGGCAAGCCCTCCTTTCTTTCGTCTGGAGGGTTAGCCCCTCCGAAAAATGGGAGGGTAGGCCGCCTTTATGTGCTCTGACTTTCCTTGTGGACAGTATAGCACAAAGGCTGAGGCAATACAATAATTTATTATGTAAGGTCACAGAAGGGCAGGAAAGAGCCTTTCTGTGAGCCAGAGGACCATCACAAAAGTATGAGAACCTTCCTCTGATCAAACCAGAGGACACAGAGACAACTTCATAAAACTTCATTTTGCAAAAGAGCCAGGGAGGCTCATGCTTCCCCGGCCTTTATACTACTATCCGCTGTCTTTTGGCTGTCCGTGTGATGTTTTGCCCTCTGCAATGGCCCTTAAACCCTTACAGAATCAGGCTTTTTCGGCTCTTTTTCCGTGTGATATTTCGTGTGATACTTACCCGGAAAACAGGGGTTTTTTATTACTTTCTGGCTTCCTGTCCTTACCCCATCAAACCACGAAAAAACCGCCTAAACCCTGGCTTTCCCAGCATTTACGCGGTTTTAAAAAAGTGGAGCTGAGGGGAATCGAACCCCTGTCCGAAAACCAATTCCCTGTTCTTCTACTATCATAGTCTCTTATTTAACATTCCCTCCGCCGCCCGGGAAAAGACACTCTGACGGTTTTAGTAGCTTCATAATACGCCCATATACTCAAAGCTTTGTATACGTCGTTTCCCACATAGTCGATGCCAGGGTCTTAAAGTGTGGGTGCCTTAAGTCTGACAGCTGCCATTAGGCAGCGTATGCTAATTCGTCGTTAGCGTTTATTTTTAATTTTGCCATTTAACCCATCGCATAGGGATAGCTTCACCAGCTGCATGATCCCCGTCGAAACCAGTACAACCCCTGAATATTCAGATTGGATTCTGGTGTGCCAACGAAGCAATTCGCTGTTTATTATCTTAGCAGGTCAAAACCGGACTGTCAAGGTCGTAAACGTAATTTAAGCGTAAATGCAGGTGCAGACACAAGGGGTGAAAAACATTAAGAAATTTGTAAATATAAATATTTTGCTTGTAATGGGGGAATATGGTACACTTATTTCAAGATACTGGCAGATTAAATGTTAAAAATGCACAAAAATTACATCGTGCGATGGCGAAGGGGGGAAGAAGATGCTGCGGGCGTCCGGAATCTGTAAATCATATGGAAAACGCAGGATTATTGAGCAGGCAGAGTTTTTTGCCGGAAGGGGAAGCTGCGTAGGGGTCGTGGGAGCAAATGGCTGCGGAAAAACGACCCTTTTATCTATTCTGGCCGGAACCAGGAAAGCCGATAGGGGAAGTGTAAAGATTGACGGGGAAGAGGCTTTTGGCCATCCATCGGTATTTGCCCGGAATGTGGCGTATGTTCCGCAGGAAAATCCTCTTATGGAAGAGCTTATGGTAAGAGATAATCTCCTCCTGTGGCACAGGGGAAATAAAAAGCAGATGAATGAGGATCTTAAAACGGGTTCCGCGGCTCTTTTGGGAATCCCTGCTATGCTGGGGATGAGAGCGGGCAATCTGTCCGGAGGAATGAAAAAACGCCTCAGTATTGCCTGTGCTCTGTCGGGAAATGCGCCTGTCCTTATTATGGATGAGCCTGGAGCAGCGTTGGATCTGGAGTGTAAGGAGTCCATCCGGCAATATTTGAAAGGTTATGTAAATGAAGGTAAAACGGTGATCCTTACTTCTCATGAAATGGAAGAGCTATCGCTTTGTGACCGTCTGTATGTAATGAAGGACAGATGTCTGAAAGAGATTGAAGCAGGATTAAGCTCCAGGGAACTGATCCACTATTTTTAATGGCAGCAAACAGATAAAAGGATTGGCGAAGAACAAAAAGGCGCACGTTGGCGTGTGCTGTTAATAATGGAGGAAACGTGTATGGAAATGACAAAAAAGATGAAAATGGCAGCAGTCGGAGCGGCAGCAGTGGCAGTGGTTGGCGGAGGAGTATTTGCTTATACCCGGCTGGCCGGCGGCGATCCAAAGGAAACGGTGATCCAGGCCTTTGAAAATGTTTATACAGAGGGACAGACCGACCCTATGGAGGAACTGTTTGGCCTGTCGGAGTTTGCGAAGGCAGGGGTTTCTGCCAGCCAGAATTCGGGGCTGATGTTAAAGCTGGACAGCTGCTCTGAGCCTGCGGTAAATACCTATGCAGGGAGCGGACTGCGGATCGATGCGAAAAACGATGTGGAAAACAATAAAGTCAGTGCCAATATGGGAATCATTTACAATGGAATGGATCTGGTAAATCTGGATCTTTATTATGGGGATGATACAGTTATGGCTGCTGTGCCGGAACTGAGTCCAAAAGTTTTTACTCTGGATTTTGGAGAAGGACTGGAAGAACGGCTGAAAAATTCTCCTATGCTCGGATCGGCTCTTGAGCAGAGTGGAGTAGATGCGTCGGTGATGGCAGAGTATATGGAGCTGTTGGCAGAGCAGGCCAGACAGACGCAGGAGGGGCAGGCGGCTTCCTTTGATCTGAAGGCTCTTATGAAACGCTACCGGGAAGGCTGCAAGGCGGAAGATGACTTTAAGGCAGCACTCACTGTGGAAAAGGGAGAGAAGGCTTCTTTTACCATAGACGGAAAGGAGCAGGCCTGCAGAGGATATGAGGTTACAGTCAGCAAGGAAGCGATGATCAACTTTCTGAGAACCTCCTCTGATTTCTTTCTTCAAGATGAGGTTTTAAAGAAGGATTTCTTAAAGCGTCTGGAACTGAGCGTGAAATTAAGCCAGCTGGCAGGTGCGCAGATGGAAGGACAGGATTTCCCTACCGCTCAGGAGATGCAGGAGCAGACCTATGAGGAGGCCAGAACGGAAATTGACGGGATGATCGCATTTTTAGACAGCTCGTTAAATGATGTGAGCATGACGGTTTACGTGGATAAAGAAGGATGTCTGGCATCTGTAAAGGGAACGACTTCCTTTAACAGTACCGGGTCGGAGGCTGAACCGGTTCAGCTGCAGTTTGGCTGTGAATTAAAGGGAGGCGCTTATCCGACTCAGAATATGAGCGCTCAGGCAGTGCTGGAAAATGGGGCTGCATCTGTACAGATTGAGGCAGTGAAAGAGGGCGCCTATGATGGGAAAGAACTCACATCCGGTTTCGAGCTTTCCATAGAAAATCAGGGAGAGATAGCTGAAAAATGGGATATCACCCTTGACAGCTCCTATAACAGCGAGGGAGGCGGTTTTGATGTCCAGGCAGCAGCGGCCCAGGATGGAATGGAACTTTTAGGTTTTTCAGCTCAGGGTGTTGTGGATGAACTGGAAAAGGGAAAGAATATTCATTTGACTCTTGATTCTTTGGATGTTTCTGCAATGGGAGACACGGGAAATGCTGTTTTAAGCGGCGAATATTATATAAGACCGCTGACGGAGGAGGTTGTTCCTTTAGAGGGTGACACCATGGATGTATTGGCAGCAGGAGAGGAAGAGTGGAACAGCGTGCTTATGGAGGTGCTGTTCAGCTTTATAAGTCTCAGCGGCCAGATGGATACAGGAAATTAAAGGACAGGATAATATGCGTGGATATCTGTGCTATGCAGGAATGGAATTAAAGCGGGCATTAAAACGGCTTCCTCATATTCTGGCAGGAGCGGCGGCGCTTGTGGTACTCATGGGTGCAGCCGCCCTTTTGGCAGGCAAACTGCTCTACGGCGGACAGGCTGTGGAACGGATTCCGGTGGGAGTCGTTCTGCCTGAGGAAGATGCGCTGGCAGGGCAGGCCATGCGGATGGTCAGCTCTCTGGAAAGTGTAAAAAGCCTCTGCGATTTTACCTATATTGAGGAAGAAGCGACCGGTGAAAAGCTGAAAAAGGGCGAGCTGTTTGCAGTTCTTAAAATGCCGGATGGGTTTATACAGGATATTATGAGTGGTGTAAACACCCCGGTAACCGTCATCCTGCCGGAAAATGCAGGAGCAGAAAGCCGCATTTTTAAGGAGCTGACGGATGCGGGAGCAGAAATACTGGGTTCTGCGCAGGCCGGAATCTACAGTGGTGATGAACTTTTATCCGAGTACGGTTTTACAGATAAAATGGCGGTATTTGAGCGGGATATGAATCAGATTTATTTAACTTATAGTCTTCCAAGAATGGATTATTTCAGAAAAGTAATGGTAAATGCGGCAAAGGATGTATCTGTTCCAGTATTTTATGGAATAAGTGCGTTTGTTCTGGTGCTGCTTTTGTCCGTGATTTCGGTATCTGACCTTTTAAAGAGAGAGCCTGCTGTTATGAGGCAGAAGCTGTCTCTGATGGGGATCGGACCTTTTACGACGGCGGGAAGCCGCATTTTGGGAGTATCGGTGCTTTTGAGCGTGATTTCCGTTCTGGCTGCTGCGGCAGCTGCTTGGACAGGAATGATTTCCATTGGATTAAATACGATTCTTACAGGATTTCTTGTTTGTCTGGGGGCGGCATCCTTTAGTGTGTGTCTTTTTCAGACCGCAGGAAGTAGGATCGGCGGCATTTTTCTGCAGTTTTTTCTGGTGACGGCATTTCATTTTCTTTCGGGAGGCTTTCTGCCGGAAGTGTTTTTGCCGGAAAGCATACAAAGAGCTGCTCCATTTCTTCCTACCCATATCCTGATGGAAGGTGTGAAGATGGCAGTGACAGGAAATGAGAGCCTGGTTACAGCAGTGGAACTTGCAGCTCTTGGGGTGGGCGGCTGGCTGATTGCAGCTGCAGCGGAGGTGAAAGAAGCATGAAAAGAGCAGTTATCTGGTTTCTTCTTTCCTGCAAACGCTGCCTGAGAAAGGGGATTTTTCCTCTTCTTTTGCTTCTTATGCCGTTGGCGGCCTTTGTGGCCGGAAGGCTTTCAGATAAAGAAGAGGGGGAGATTCCAGTTGCTGTCAGCGTTTCAGGAGAGGAGGATGTATCTGAACGATCGCTGGCCTGGAGACTTGCAGAACGCCTGGCAGACAGGAAGGATGGGATGTTTGATTTTTATATCTGTTCGGATGAAGCCCAGGTACGGGATGAGGTGGCGTCCAGAAGAGCTGAGTGCGGATATGTGATTGATTCAGGGCTGGAAGAGAAGCTGGATCAAAAGCAGTGGAAACGGGTAATTCGTTTGTATATGGCTCCTTCTACGGTAGCCGGCTCTATTTCTACAGAAACGGTATTTTCAGAGCTGGCAGCTCTTTATAACAGAAATCTGCTTATGGATTATGTGGAAGAAGGGGAGGCTTTTGCAGGGATGGGGCCTGTTAACAGCAGCTCCAGAGCGAAAGCAGCAGAAGAAGCGGGAGAAAGGTATGACCGTTGGAATCAGGAAGAGGGCCTGTTTCATTTCCAATATATATATGAAACGAACGGAGGGGGAGGATCAGAGGACGGGGTGGAGACACAGAGTCCAAAATCTGATGCAGCAGGCAGTATTTTTCCGGTTCGCGGTCTGGGGGCCGTCATGGTTTTTATTCTGTCTCTTTACGGCGGCGTGATGGCAGGAGAAGACGAGAGAAGGGGATTGTTTATGCCTTTGGGGATCGGACTGCGTCTGCCCTGTCGTCTGGCAGCTGCAGCAGCGCCCGGAGCCTTGGCCTGTTTATCTGTTTTTTGTGCGCTTTTTCTGGGCGGCATGGCAGAGGGAGGAAGCTTTGGGGCTGTGGGAAGAGAGCTGGGGCTTTTGCTTTTATATGGATGCGGCTGTACGGTATTTGCCTTTGGGCTAAAGCTGATTGTGCGTTCACCGGAGCTTCTCTGCTGTATGATTCCGTTTTTTATCATAGGAAGTCTTTTATTTTGTCCGGTGTTTGTAGATCCAGGGAGATGGATTCCGGGGATGGAGCAGCTTGGAAGACTCTTTTTGCCGTACTATTATCTCAGGTGTTTTTAGGGAGAAAATACCCTTTGAAATTATTTTTGAAAAAAATTGAAAAAATTGAAAAAAAGGTATTGCCAAATCGAAAAGTCTGTGCTATATTATAACACGTGCTGCGGGAGTGCTGGAATTGGCAGACAGGCAAGACTAAGGATCTTGTGGGTGTATGCTCGTGTGGGTTCAAGTCCCATCTCCCGCATATGCAGAAGTGGCGGAATTGGCAGACGCGCACGGTTCAGGTCCGTGTGGTAGTAATACCTTGAGGGTTCGACTCCCTTCTTCTGCACTGGATGATGATCCGAAACTTAAGGAAACTTGAGTTTCGGATTTTTTTGTTGGAAAAATCTTGACATTATACCAGGTATAAGCCTTATGCTTACTGTGTAAATAAAGAATATTTCCCTAAGCCATAGGGGTAAGGAGGAGTGTATATGTCACGAACCATCAAAGAAGCAGAGGAACTGACAAAGGTGACCAGTCAGAATATCCGGTATTATGAAAAGCAGGGGCTGCTGGCTCCCAAAAGAGATAAAGAAAATTCATATCGTTTGTATTCAGAGGAGGAGATCAGCCGCTTAAAGCTTATACGTTTGTTTCGCAAGCTGGGGATGCCCATAGGAGAAATCCGCCGGATGTTTGAAGGGGACATTTCTCTGGAAGAAGCCATTGGGGATCAGATCAGCCGCCTGCAGTCCCAGAAGGAGGAATTGACGGCAGCCCTGGAATTTTGCGGAAGGATAAAGGAAAATCAGCTTGCAGATGTAGACCCCGATCTTTATCTGGAAGAAATGGAACAGGAGGAAAAGCGGGGATCGGTATTTATGGATTTCGTCAATGATTATGCTAGAGTTGTAAGATCAGAAGCAATCCGGGAGTTTTCCTTTATGCCTGATGACCGGTGTGATGAGCCAGATACCTTTGAGAGAGAGCTGTTAAAGTACGGAAAAGAGAATGGAAAAACGATCATTATAACAAAGAAAAGCAGGTCGCCGCATTTTATGATGGATGGAAAGGAGTACAGAGCGTACAGAACTTCTTCAAGATTTGGGATCGTGGTGCACTGTGAACTGGTTCATCCGGAAGACTATGTGCCCGAAGGAATGAGTAGAAGGAAATACCGCCTGCTTCGCGTGATTTCTATTGCAGTCCTTCCGCTCATTCTGTTTGCTGCTTCTAATCTGTGGATTTTCAAACAGATGGATTTTGGCTCTCCGCTCACCTGGTTGGCACTGTTTGTTCTGACAGTGGTGTTATTGGCAGATCTGTGCTTTTTGTACTACAGCTGCGGAAAAAATTTCAGAGGATAATTTAATACAATTTTAGTACGAATGCCTCACACCTGAGTGCTATCTTAATTCCTTTGGTGCTATGATACGGACAACGTTAAAACATGAGGAGGAATTGACAATGAAAAAGATAGTAAAAAAGTGTGAGGCATTTTTGTGTATGGCAGCAGTGATAATTGGAGTAACAGCGCTTCGGTTTCAGCTTTTCGCACCGGAGGTATTGGAACAGCTCACAATGCAGCTTTGAGTGTGAATGATGATGCTGAGGACGCTGCTAAAGGGATACCGGCCGGGCAGGAATGCGTACAGTAACCTCAGTACCCTGACCGGGAGTACTGGTAAAGGAAAGACCGTAGGCATCTCCGTAAAGGCTTTTTAAACGCAGATTGGTGTTGGACACGCCGATGTGCCTGAGAGAAGTTAAGCCATTATCTGCTGAGAGGCTGTCTAAAAGCGTATCCAGCTTTTCCGGCGCAATCCCGGCCCCGTCATCGCTGATCACAAGGACTGCATCTTCTCCCTCGCGCCAGCCGGTAAGAAGAATACAGCCCTTTTTTTCTTCCTTCATTAAGATGCCGTGCAGAAGGGCGTTTTCTACAATTGGCTGGAAGGTCAGTTTGGGGATCGTCAGGCTGCCAAGCTCTGGGGGAATGTCTGCTATAAAGTCGGCACAGTGATTGTAACGCATATTTTGAAGCTGCATATAAAGCGTTACATGGGTAATTTCATCATCAATAGTACCGAAAAGCTCTTTTTGTCCAAGCGTCAGACGGTAAAAGCGGGTGAGAGCCTGAACTGCCTGGCTTACCTGGCTGATCTGGCCAGATTTTGCCAGCCAGTTGATCATATCCAGAGTATTATAGAGAAAATGAGGATTGATCTGGGCCTGCAAGGCGCGAAATTCAGCCTTTTGCAGTTCTTTGGCAGCAAGCTCCTTCTGGTTTAGCAGTTCATTGATCTCTGCAGTCATAAAATTGTAGGCACCGGAAAGAATGCCGATTTCGTCATTCCCGGCATTTTTCAGAAGAAGAGGTCTGGGACGTCCAGAGCGGATGGTTTCCATCTGCAGGGCAACATGAATAATGCGGTCTGCAAAGGACTTTGAAAGGCGGTAAGCCAGAAATAGGGCCAACAGGGAGATAACGCCATAGAATGCAATAAATTGGAGGATCATAGAGACGCCTGCTGCCTTTAGGCTTTGCCTGGGGATGACAGACATAAGATACCAGTCGGATCCATTGATGGAAAATGATGCCGCATATACAGGAGAACCGTCCAGATCAGCCGGAATGAATTGTTCTTTTTGTTTTAACTGTTCAAATAATGAGTGGGGGATTTGGGGAATGGAACTGGAGAGCCGCTCGTCTTTCATATCAATCGGTTCACCGGAGGCGTTCATAAAAAAATTGATTTCTCCCTGGATCAAATGCGTGTGTGTGATCAGCTGCTGCAGGGAACTGCGGGAAAAATAAACAGCCACATAGGCAGCCGCTTCTTTTTCTGCCCTTTCATCTTCGGAAAGATAATTAAGCCGAACCAGATAGGCCAGATTCCCGCAGTATTTTTTTTCATTTTCCGACAGATCCGGAGCTGCACACAACAGTCTGTCCTCCGGAGAGGACTCAAAACGGTCGAGCCATCCGCTGTCTATTGCAGAGAGAGGGATAAAAAGGCGCTGGCGGCCGTTATTTAAAATGTCAAGCTGTGGATAGGAGCTGTCATCGTAATAGATCCGTATGGTGCGGATTAAAGAGGGTTCCGCAGCCATATCTGCCAGCTGATACAGATTGTTCAGATGCGTGCGTGACAGGGCGGCTCCGGGCGCCTGTTTTTTTGTGATGGAAAAGAGCCGCTGGATCGGAAGGGAATAGGTGAGTGTATCAGAGGCATGAGCTACATGGATCATAAGATTTTCTGCCGCAAGAGCGGACTGGGAATGAAAGGCCTCTTCGGAGCGCAGCGTGTCATTTAACACAATGCGGAAAATCCGGGTAAATAAAAAGAGGGTCACAGTCAGCGTGGGAAGCATAAAGAGGATGGCAAAGGACAATGCCAGTTTCTTTTTCAGCTTCATATCATAAATGTAATAATGAAAAAACTGTTTTATGGGACGTTTCATCAGAGTATTTTCTCCCTGTATTCCGATGGTGAAAGGCCTACGATCTTGCGGAAGGCCTTGCTGTAGTAATTGCCGTCGCTGTAGCCGACTTTTGCGGAGATGTCCGTGATCCGGTATCTGGGATCGCTCAAAAACTGCTTGGACATTTTAATCCGGTAATCGGTCAGATACTGGTTGATCGTCTGGCCGGTTTCATTTTTAAAAAGAGTGCAGATATAGCTGGAGGAGCGGTTTGCATACTGGCTGATATCCAGCACAGACAGGGTAGGAACCGCAAAATTCTGGCGTATATATTCCTTGATCTGAAAGACGACCGGATGCTCGGACTGATTAAAGATCAGGGATTGAAAATAGTGCCTGATCCTGTGGCAGAGAAAATCATGGAGCTCTCCTAAGGTGGCGCAGCTTATTACATCCTCCCAGATGGATTCTGATTCGATACCTTCTCTTTTCCACAGAGAAATGTGATTAGCCAGACTGATCTCATCCAGCTTGTTCAGATATCGGAAATATCGGTCTCTTACCTGAGCTTCCGGAAGAGGAGGGCTATTTTTTAGAGCATTATAAAAGTTTCCGGCGGCTTTTAGTGCTTCCAGCTCTCTTTGGGCTGCAAGGGCTGCTGTAAAGTCTGCAAAGGGATCTTCGGCAGGCTGCAGAGAGCCGGCAGGAGGCGTTTGTGTTAAGATGGAATTGTAATCATGATAAAAGCTTTCGCTTAATAGGCTCATGGCGCTTTTATACGAAAATGCAGCCTGATCCATGCCCTGTACAGAGGGGCCTGATGCAATAAAAAAACGGCAGTAGGGTGTGATCCGCTCTTTGAGAAAGCTGGTAAAAGCGCGGACTGTTTCTGGTTCTTGGCGATTGGAACTGCACAGAAAGCTTACGATATAGCGGTCTGCCTTGGGCACCAGAATCCGCACGATCCCCATTTTTTTCAAATAGGAAGAAAAAAGCTGATTTTCCTGGATCAGATCTTCTGAGGGAAGCTCGGAAAGGGGGGTGAGACAGCTTGTGATCACACAGGTAAACCAGAAATCTGTTTCGACTTTCGGAGAAACGCGGGCTGCCAGTTCCAGGGCTTCCTCCAGTTTGGAAGAATTGGTCAGGGCCAAGGCAAGGTGACCGCGCAGATCCTTTTCCTCCAGCATAGCGCCGGCTTTTGCGGCTCTCAGGGTACGGAAACGGTCGGCTGCTTCCTTTATGGCATCCTCAAGTTCCTTTTTTTCTGCCGGTTTGTCAATGTAGCTTACAGCTTTCAGTTTAATTGCCGCTTTCAGATATTCGCGGTCTGAGTAGGCGCTCATGAAGATGACGGCTGTATCCGGAGCCTCTTCCAGGTACAGAGAAGCCATCTCAACCCCAGTCATGCGGGGCATCCGCACATCGGTAAGCAGGATATCCGGGCGGTGCTTTCTAGCCTCTGTAAGGGCGTTGACCCCGTCGTCTGCCAGGATTACCTCTGTAATGCCGTACTGTTTCAGATCCATCAGGCTGCATATACCTTCACGGGTAAGTTTTTCATCATCAGCAATCAGTAATTTCATAGGATATAGGTTCTCCATTTTTTGATTCAACAATCGCTCTGCCTTTATTTTATTTGAAAGCCTTCACTTATGCAATGGAAATCAAAAAAAATTACAGCGAATGAAAGGATTTTACCATGGTTTTTTTCAACTTCAGCTGTTATCATATGAAACATAAGATGTTATCATGCATTGCCGGATATTGCTTACCGTAAGCGTCATCCCCGTGTATCCGGCAATGAATTTTATAAATGTCTGCTCTCTGTGATGAGAGTATTGCGCAGATGATGGAGGTAATGAATATGAAGCGCGTTGCAGTTAAATTCAATCAGCCGGATCAGATCATTGATTTTGTGCGAATTATGAATCGGTATGAATATGATGTAGATGTAAAATGTGGAAGCAGGATCGTAGATGCAAAGTCAATCGTAGGTGTGCTGGCTCTGGCCAAATCCAGGACAGTGGAGGTGATTGTTCACACAGATGAATCCTGTGAAGATTTGATGGAAGAAATTTCCAGATATGCGGCATAATAGGAGGCTTGCGCCCGTTCTGTTTAAATATAAGCAGAATGGGCGTATTTTGTTTGAGTGCGTGTTATGCTTCTTAAAAAAAACTTGCATATCTTCCAAAAACGTGTATAGTTATGTATGAAAAAATAAATAAGCAGAGTAGGCTTATGCGCGTTAAGTGCCGGCTGGACAGGGAGTTGCCAGTCAGACGAAAGTAAGGAGCGGCTTTGTGCCGATCCTTCTGCGGTGCATGGGCCGCATCCCGCTGCATCAGAGAAGATCATAGGGATTTGATTATCTCCGATTGTAGTTTGAGAGGTCTGCAAAGGAGGTAATTTTTTTATGACAAGATTAGCAACTTTGTTTACCTGTTCCTTCCGCCGGTTAAAAGAGGTAAGGACCGTTACCGTTTGTGCCATGCTCGGGGCTATCGCTATCGTGCTGGGGTCATTAAGCATTGATCTGGGACCGTCTGTCCGTATTGGCTTTTCAGGTATTCCAAATGAACTGGTCCACTATCTGTTTGGTCCTGCGGCAGGAAGCCTGTTTGCGGGGGCGCTTGATATTTTAAAATATATGATCAAGCCTGTGGGCGGATTTTTCCCCGGTTTTACCCTTGTGGCGATGCTGGCAGGTGTGATCTACGGTTCTTTCTATTACAGAAAGCCCTTAAGTCTGGGGCGAGTATTTGCCGCTCACCTTGTTGTGAGCCTGGTTTGTAATGTACTGCTTAATACGCTGTGCCTGTCTCTGCTTTACGGAAAGGCATTTATGGTGCTTTTGCCGCCAAGAGTGATTAAAAATCTTATCATGTGGCCCATTGATTCCCTGATCTTCTTTCATATTGCAAAGCTCCTGGAAGCAGCAGGAATATTCAGGTTCCTGGGCGGAAGGGATCAGAACCGTTTATAAAAGGAGGAGTTGCCATGAAATTAAATACCGGTATGCGCTGCCATGACCTGTGTGAAAAAATGGAGATGGAAAAGGTGTTCCAGCTGGCAAAGGAAAATGGAGTGCACCAGATCCAGCTTGCTTTTGCCAAATCCATCAGCAATTATGACTTTACCACCGGTCATTACAACCCTGGATTTGCCCGCTACATTAAAGAACAGCTGGATAAAAACGAGATCCATGTGGCTGTTCTCGGCTGCTATATTAACCCTACTAATCCTGTAGAAGAGCTGCGCAAAAAAGAGGTATCCCGTTTTATTGAACATTTAAAATATGCCCGCATCATCGGAGCAGATATGGTAGGAACAGAAACCGGCCGTCTGTCCTCGGATTTTCGTGTGACTCCTGAAACGTATTCAGAGGACGGTTATCAGCTTCTGTTAAAGAGCATGAGAGAGATTGTCTCTGCTGCTGAGAAGCTAGGAGTGATCGTAGGAGTAGAGGGCGTGTTCGACCATACCCTTTACAGTCCGGCGCGGATGAAGCGGTTTTTGGATGACATTGATTCCCCGAACGTAGAGGTGATTTTAGACAGTGTGAACCTGATCCATCCGGATGAGGTGGCACCTGAGGCTCAGGAAAGAGTCGTTCGCCAGGCTTTTGAGTATTATGGCGACCGGATCAGCGCCCTTCATGTGAAGGACTTTGTGTTTGATGGCCAGAATCAGCTGTTTAGGCACGTTGGCGAGGGCCTGTTCTGCTATGAGCCTCTGATGAAGCTCATTAAGGAGAAAAAAACTCATATCCCGGTGCTGCTTGAAAACTCCAGCAGAGAACGTTTCCACAGCGATGTGGCCTTCCTGCAGGAGATTTATGACCGGGTATAATAAAAAGAATAGAAACAGACGGATGATCCCGGACAATTCTGCGCGCTGGAAAGGGCAGAGTTGGCCGGGATTTTTCACTTCTTTTTGTGAAACAACACCAGCATCCCTCCATACACCAGGCTGATAAAGCCGATCTGCACGGCAGCATTCAGAAAAACAGGAAGGGAGGACAGAGCGGGAATAAAAGCGCATAAGGCGAAATTGATTCCAAACGCGATCAAAAGAATCAGCACCGGTTTTACAACCATGGAAAAAACGTCCCAGCCAATAGGGGCGATGCGGTTAAGGCTTAAGCAGCACATAAGAGCCAGAGCCAGTTCGCTTGCCAGAAGCCCCCATAGATATCCCCGGATTCCAAAGGAGGGAATGGCAAAGAGGACAAAGAGCAGTCGAAGAATCATGGCGGCTACATTCTGGAAAAAAGTGGATGAGGTTTTTCCGAGGCCGTTCTGTATGCTTCCCAGCGTGGTTGCAAGGTACATAAAGGGGCAGAGCCAGCAGAGGGTGGTGATAAAGGCTCCGGCCTGCTGGTTGTGAAACAGGCTGATTCCCAGCGTATTGCCAAAGCGGGTAAAAATGCCGATGCACAGGATTCCCATATAGCAGCTGCAGCGGATGGAAAGCGCCAGCATGGAAGAGATGCGCTCCTTATTTCCGCGCGACTGGGCTTCTGCCGCTGAGGGGAGCAGCAGAACTGCCATGGAATTTGTGATGGCAGAGGGAAAGAAGATAAAGGGCATGGCCATGCTGGTCAGGACGCCGTAAAGGGACAGGGCCTGGGGATCTGAAAGGCCAAATGCGGTTAAACGGTCCGGGATCCAGATGGCCTCCGCACTTCCAAGGATATTTAATACAAGACGATTCCCCATCAGGGGCAGAGCCAGGATTAAAAGAGAGGACAGTACCTGAAAAAAGGAGTGTTCCGTCCCAAAGGAGTGTTCCGTCTCGGGGGAAGACGAATAAGGAGCCTGTGACAAAGGGGGAAGATTCTGGAAGCCTGGAGCAGGACGTTTTTCAGACCGGGGCGGAAATGCTCCCAGACACATAAGGGTAAAGAGAGCAGAGGCCATTTCACCGGCCAGATGGCCGTAAAAAGCCAGATCTACCGTAACAGGCCGGCCTTTTTCTGTCCAAACACAGACGATCAGCCACACAGTCACCATGCGTATTCCCTGTTCAGCCACCTGGGAAAGAGCAGGAACCCTTGTTTTCTGCATTCCATAATAGTATCCGTTAATACAGGCGTGAAGGGCGCAGAAAGGAACGGACAGAGCGATAACAGGAAGAAATGGGGCGCATCGGGGCTCTAAAAGCACATACCGGGCCAGGGGAGTGCGAAAGGAAGTGATGAGCCAGGCTAAGAGGGCAGAAAGGCTTAGAGATACGGACAGGGCAGCCATAAGAGCCTTTTTGCCCTGAGATTGACGGGCAGCCACATATTGGCTTAGTGCGGTCTGGAGGGAACCGGCGCAGAGTGCAAAGCAGATGCCAAAAAGCGGGTGTACCATCTGATAAAGTCCCAGACCTTCCGCCCCAATGGTCCGGGAGAGATAGATCCGGTAGAAGAATCCCAGAATCCGGCAGATCAGGCCGGTAAAGGTCAGAAGAAGGGTGCCGGTAAGAAAGGCTTTTTTGCGGGGAGTCAGCTGGAGCATGGTCGGGGCCTCCGAAACCGGAAAATTATTATTACTATATGAAAAGAATAAGAATATCAGAACCGAATTATTTTATAGTATTCCTATTGAAATTGTAGGAATACTATGGTATAGTAAGGACAGAATGAAAGAAACAGAAAGGCGGAGCGTTTTAATATGGAAAAAATGATATATCTTGATAATGCGGCAACCACAAAGACCCGTCCTGAGGTAGTAGAGGCCATGCTTCCCTATTTTACAGAATTCTATGGAAATCCTTCCTCTGTATATACATTTTCAGCAAAAAGCAAAGAGGCTGTAACAAAAGCCAGAGAGATCATAGCAGACTCCCTGGGAGTAAAGAGCAATGAAATCTATTTCACAGCAGGAGGAAGCGAAGCGGATAACTGGGCCCTGGTGGCTGCGGCAGAGGCTTATGAAGCCAAGGGGAAGCACATTATCACAAGTAAAATTGAACATCATGCCATCCTTCATACCTGTGAATATCTGGAAAAAAGAGGGTATGAGGTCACTTATCTGGATGTGGATGAAAATGGCGTAGTAAAGCTGGATGAGCTGAAAAAGGCCATCCGCCCGGATACCATTCTTATTTCTATCATGTTTGCAAACAATGAGATCGGAACCATTGAGCCGATTAAGGAGATCGGAGCCATTGCAAAGGAGCACGGTATCCTGTTTCATACCGATGCGGTACAGGCATACGGCCATGTGCCCATTTCAGCGGACGAGTACAACATCGACATGCTCAGCGCCAGCGGCCACAAGATAAACGGCCCCAAGGGAATCGGCTTTCTGTATATCCGAAAGGGCGTAAAGATCCGTTCCTTTATCCACGGCGGAGCCCAGGAGCGCAGACGCAGGGCGGGAACGGAAAATGTTCCAGGCATTGTGGGCTTTGGAAAAGCGGTTCAGCTTGCCATGGATGAGATGGAAGAGCGGACCAAAAAGGAAGTTGAGATGCGGGAGTATCTTATGGAAAAAGTGCTGCGGGAGGTTCCCTTTACCCGGATCAACGGTTCCCGTACCAGCCGTCTGCCGAATAATATCAATTTTGCCTTCCAGTTTATTGAGGGTGAGTCCCTTTTGATCAAGCTGGATATGGCCGGAATCTGCGGTTCCAGCGGATCGGCCTGTACCTCAGGCTCCTTAGATCCTTCCCATGTGCTTCTTGCCATTGGTCTTCCCCATGAGATTGCCCACGGCTCTCTGCGTCTGACCTTAAGTGAGGAAAATACCATGGAGGAAATGGATATAACAGCAGATAAGATTAAGGAAATCGTAGCATATTTAAGAGAGCTTTCCCCTCTGTATGAGGATTATATGAGAAAACACAGCCGTTAAAGGGCGAAAATGACGAACAAGGAGAAGAGACGATGTATACAGAAAAAGTAATGGATCATTTTGAACATCCCAGAAACGTAGGAGAGCTTGAGAATCCAAGCGGCGTAGGAACGGTGGGAAATCCCAAGTGCGGCGACATCATGCGTATTTATCTGGATATTGACGAAAACCAGATCATCCGGGATGTAAAGTTTAAAACCTTTGGCTGCGGAGCTGCCGTAGCAACCAGCAGCATGGCAACAGAGCTTGTAAAGGGAAAAACGGTGCAGGAAGCCATGCAGGTTACAAATAAAGCTGTGATGGAAGCACTTGACGGACTGCCTCCTGTTAAGGTACACTGTTCATTGTTAGCAGAGGAGGCCATTCACGCCGCCCTCTGGGATTATGCACAGAAAAACGGTATTACCATTGAGGGTCTGGAAAAGCCCAAGGATAATATCGAAGAAGAGGAAGAAGAGGAAGACTATTGAGCAAAAAAGTTGTAGTAGGCATGTCCGGAGGAGTCGATTCCTCCGTGGCAGCCTGGCTGTTAAAGGAGCAGGGTTATGATGTGATCGGAGTAACCATGCAGATATGGCAGGATGAGGATACCGAGGTCCAGGAGGCAGAGGGAGGCTGCTGCGGTTTGAGCGCAGTAGATGACGCCCGCAGAGTCGCCATGGAACTGGGTATCCCTTATTATGTTATGAATTTTAAAGAGGAATTTAAGTGCAGGGTAATGGATTATTTTGCCCAGGAGTATCTGGCGGGGCGCACCCCCAATCCATGTATCGCCTGTAACCGCTATGTGAAATGGGAGTCCCTGCTGCAGAGAAGCCTTGCGATCGGGGCGGACTGCATTGCAACAGGCCATTATGCAAGGATTGCAAAGCTGGAAAACGGCCGTTTTGCCCTTGAAACCTCTGTGACGGCGGCAAAGGATCAGACCTATGCCCTTTATAATCTGACCCAGGATCAGCTGTCAAGGACATTGATGCCGGTAGGAGATTACACAAAGGATGAGATCCGCCAGATGGCCCAGAAGCTGGGCCTTCCGGTGGCATCCAAGCCGGACAGCCAGGAAATCTGTTTTATTCCGGATCACGACCATGCCTCCTTTATTGAGAATTATACAGGCAAAGAATCAAAGCCCGGAAATTTTGTAGATCTTAAGGGAAATGTGATCGGCCGCCATAAGGGCATTACCCATTATACGGTCGGCCAGAGAAAGGGCTTAAATCTGGCTATGGGCCATCCGGTCTTTGTCACGGCCCTGCGTCCGGAGACAAACGAGGTGGTGATCGGGGACAGTCAGGATGTATTTACCAGTACCGTGCGCTGCAATAGGCTCAACTGGATGGCTGTGGACGGGCTTCACGGCAGAGAGACGAGAGTGAAGGCCAAAATCCGCTACAATCACGGCGGAGCTATGTGCACTATCCGCGAAATAGAAAATGGAGAGGTAGAATGCAGGTTCGATGAGCCTGTACGGGCTGCGGCTCCGGGACAGGCTGTGGTATTTTATGAAAATGGCTATGTAGTGGGAGGAGGAACTATCCTATGAGGCAGAGGGGCGGAGCAGAACGCGCAAAAACAGTCCGAATGTTTTTCTGGAAGAGAGGTGTTTTAGCCGCTGCAATGGCCGCGCTTATTTTATCAGGCTGTTCAGAGTATGAGTCCAGTGAAGAACTGCGGGCACAGGCCGGTACAGAGGCGCAGGCTGATGGAGAAGTACAGGCTGCTGCAGAAGTTCGGACATCCAAACAGACGGAGACCGGAGCGGATATTTCCGGCCGCTCCCAGTCCAGAACACGGGCTGCAGTGCCGGAATTTGAAACGGTTTCCGATCGGGTTTATGTAAATACAGAGGGCGGCGCCATAGCTGAAAATGGCAGGCAGGTTTTATTGGATCCGAACTGGGATTATGCAGAGTTTGCAAAGATTACCTCCGGAACGGCGGTTCTCTATCAGAGCCAGACGGCAGAGAGAAAGAACCTTACCATCTGCGTCAATGCAGGTCATGGTACCAAAGGAGGCGCTTCTGTAAAGACTCAGTGTCATCCAGACGGCAGCCCCAAGGTCACAGGAGGCACTACGGGAGCGGGAGCTGTGACAGCCGCGGCGGTATCCGGCGGCATGACCTTTGACGACGGTACGCCTGAGAGCAGCGTTACCCTTTCCATGGCGCTCATTTTAAAGGATAAGCTGCTGGCAAAGGGCTATGATGTGCTGATGATCCGTGAAACAGAGGATGTCCAGCTGGATAATATCGCCAGAACACTTATCGCCAATAATGCCAGCGACTGCCACATTGCGCTTCACTGGGATTCCACCTCCAGCAATAAGGGAGCCTTTTACATGAGTGTTCCAAACAATGTCGCTTACCGGAATATGGAGCCGGTAAAATCAAACTGGCAGAAGCATAACGCGCTGGGAGAAAGCCTGGTTGCGGGGTTAACGGAAAAGGGGGTTAAGATCTTTTCCGGCGGCTCCATGGAGATGGATCTGACCCAGACCTCCTATTCTACCGTTCCGTCTGTGGACATTGAATTGGGAGATAAGGCCTCTGACCATTCCCAGGCCGCGTTAAAACAGCTGGCGGATGGCCTGGCAGCCGGTATAGACCAGTATTTTGCCGGATAGGGAACAGATGAAAAAATATCAGAATTCTTAAGAGAAAAGATGAAATCGTAAGAAATATATTTGCGTTTTACATGGACAGCAGAGCTGTTTTGGAGTACAATAGCAGTATCATCAGTGACAATTTAAGAGGAATTTCTTTACCGAGGAGGTTACGCTATGAGAAAAATGAAACGTTTCTTTGCTGTCCTGCTATCAGCCGCGCTGCTTTGCCCTATGACCGCCTACGCAGATAATTCTGAGGATGCAAAAGCTCTTTATCACCAGGTATCCGAAACTCAGAAATCCATTACAGACATGAACGCCTTTGCTGATTTTAAGATTTCCATCGGAGGCAGTATCCTGGAGGATACAGGCGTAGATGCCATGAATCTGCGTATGGAAATGAATATGAAGATGAACCATATGACAGAGCCTCAGCAGATGCGCTACATGATGTATTCCCGTACGACTATGGACGGCATGGAAGAGCCGATGATCATTTCCGCATATTATCAGGACGGCTGCTACTATCAGGATTCCATGGGACAGAAGGTAAAGATGCCTATGGATATAGGAACTATGATGGAGCAGAGCATGGCATCCGCTATGGCCTTTGAGGATGAGTTTGAGAATTATTTATCCAATTTCCGTTTATGGGATGAGGGAGAAAATAAGGTGATCGGCTTTGTGGCTGAAGCCGACCAGATGAATGAATATTTCCAGATGGTGATGAGTTCTACCGGCATGAGCGGACTGTTAGATACGGCAGGCATTACCATGGGCGATGTGATCTATGAATATGTGATTGATCCGGCAGGAAACTGCATTAAGATGCGCATGAAGATGGATATGGCAATGGAAGCAGATGGTGAAAGCATCACCATGAAGCTGGACGGCGATATCGGCATCGCAGACCCGGGCCAGCCCGTAGAGGTTCCCACAGTTCCTGATCCGGAGGCATATCAGGATTTTGAAACTCTGATCGCAGAGGCTGTACAGGCAGAGCAACAGTAAAAAGACAGGAAATTTAAAAGCAGGTTATGAAGAACCGGCGCAGACCAAAAGCGCCGGTTCTTTTTCCTGAACTAATTGCACCCTTTTGCGGAATGTGGTACAATTTTACAAGAATGTGTTGATAAGGAGAAAATGAAAATGAGTGATACGCAAAACACCGTTGCAGCTGTAAAGAAGGAGCTTCTTACCCGGCTGGGACATGACGCTGATATTTTTGTACTGATTTCCCTGTGCACAAGGGAACCGTATGTGGTATGTGATCCGGAAACCTTTGATGACGAGGTATTCTTATACTTAAATGAGGAGGAGGCAAAAACAGCAGCAGCCGGCCTCGCAGAGCAGAAGATCCCTGTTTCCGTTGCAAAGGTAAACGGTAAGGATATGCTGGTATTTTTTACCAGTCTTTATGCTATGGGCGTGAATGCCCTGATCGTGGAGATGAACGGGGAAAAGGCTTCCATGCAGGTAGGAGATATTGTAAAGCGCAAGTCTCCGGATGATATGCCCCAGGGAACCGTGTGGGTGGAAAATCCATCCCTTCATCTGACTGCCATCTATCTGGCTCAGGAGATGAGACGGCCGGCAGCTGAGGCAGAAGCAGAGGCGCGGGCAGAACGGATCAAAGAGCTCAATGAGGAGCTGACAGCCGATTTCCGCAAGGGCAGCTATATTTTTGCCATTCAGAAAGAGGAGAAGGGGATTCCTCTTGTAAAGATGAAGGACGGACAGCTGTTCCAGCCTGCTTTTACAGATATTCTGGAGTTCCAGAAATTTAACCGCGACAATAAGCTGCGCCCGGTTGTGGTGGAGGCAGAAAAGGTGCCTACCGTACTGGCGGCTGAAGCAGGCGGCATTATTTTAAATGTGCTGGGAGTAAACCTTCCTTTGACTGTAAACCGTCCGGGGGTTCAGAGACCGGAAGCACCTGCGGCTGAGGCTGTGCCTGAGCAGGCATGAAAAAAACAGTTGTAGGTCTGTTGGCCCATGTAGACGCCGGAAAGACTACCCTGTCGGAGGCTATCCTTTACGGCGCCGGAGCCATCCGCAGGCTGGGGAGAGTGGACGACAGGGATGCGTTTTTAGATACCTTTGAGCTGGAGCGGGCCAGAGGGATTACCATTTTCTCCAAACAGGCCGTTTTTTCCATGGGCGATACGGAAGTGACCCTTATGGATACGCCGGGCCATGTGGATTTTTCAGCAGAAATGGAGCGCACCCTTCAGATCCTGGACTATGCCGTTCTGGTGATCAATGGAGCGGACGGCATCCAGGGCCATACGGAAACGCTGTGGAGGCTGCTAAAGCGCTATCAGATTCCGGCCGTTTTGTTTGTCAACAAAATGGATCAGGCGGGTACGGATAAGGAGCGCCTGATGGCAGAGCTAAAGGATCGTCTGGATGAGGGCTGTGTGGATTTCGGAGGCTGGCAGGCAGATGGGGGAGAATGGAATCCCGGAATAGACGAGAGGGAGAGCTTTGCAGAGAACCTGGCGGTCTGTGATGAGGCGGTGCTGGAAACATATCTGGAGACAGGAGAGATTGGCAGGGAGGAGATTATCCGCATGACAGCCGGCCGGAAGCTTTTTCCTGTATTTTTCGGATCAGCCCTTAAGATGAAGGGGATCGAGAGCTTTTTAAGGGGGCTTTTTGAAATTGTCCGGGCTCCGGAGGGAAGCTCTTCTTTTGGTGCCAAAATCTATAAAATATCCAGAGACAGTCAGGGAAACCGTCTGACCCATTTAAAGGTTACCGGAGGAGTCCTTCGTGTGAAGGATGCGCTGATCGGGGAAGAAAAGGTCAACCAGATCCGGATTTATTCCGGATCAAAGTATGAGACGGTTCAGGAGGCGCAGACAGGCACGGTCTGCGCAGTTACCGGCCTTCTTTCCTCTGCTCCGGGACAGGGGCTGGGAGCAGAGGCTGCTTCTGAGCTTCCGGTACTGGAACCGGTGCTGACCTATCGCATTCTTCTTCCGGAAGGTACGGATGTGCATAAAAGCCTCCGGGATCTGCGCCAGCTGGAGGAGGAGGAGCCGGAGCTTCACATCCTCTGGGAAGAGGCGACCGGTGAGATCAAGGCTCAGGTTATGGGCGAAGTACAGATCGAGATTTTAAAAACGCTGATCCGTGAGCGATATGGTCTTGAGGCAGAGTTCGGCACGGGAAATATCGTGTATAAGGAAACAATCCTGGAGCCCATAGAGGGCGTGGGCCATTTTGAACCTCTGCGCCATTATGCGGAGGTGCATCTTCTTCTGGAGCCTGGGGAACCGGGAAGCGGCCTGCAGTTTGACACAGTCTGCAGCGAGGATGTGCTGGACCGGAACTGGCAGAGGCTGGTGCTGACCCATCTGGAGGAAAAACGTCACAGAGGCGTTCTTACAGGGGCTGAGATTACGGATATGCGGATTACCCTTTTAACCGGACGGGCCCATATTAAGCACACAGAGGGAGGGGATTTCCGCCAGGCGACGTACCGGGCTCTGCGCCAGGGGCTGCGTGCGGGAAAATGCCGCCTGCTGGAGCCGTATTATGGGTTCCGTATGGAGATTCCTGCGGAGAATCTGGGACGGGCAATGGCAGATATAGAACGGAAAAACGGCGTATTTGATCCTCCGGAAACCGAAGGGGATATGGCGGTTCTTACAGGAAAAGGGCCGGTGGTGAATCTGAGGGATTATCAGAGAGAGGTCACTGCCTATACAAAGGGAAGAGGACGGCTGTCCTTGTGGTACAGGGATTATGAGCCCTGCCACAATGAGGAGGAGATCATCGGCCAGGCAGGATATGATCCGGAGGCAGACCTGGAAAATCCAACCGGTTCTGTATTCTGCTCCCATGGAGCCGGTTTTGTGGTACCCTGGGATCAGGTGGAGGACTATATGCATCTGGAAAGTCCTTTAAAGAAGAAACAGGCGGAGAATGAGGCTGAAAGGAAAGTATCTGCCGCGGATGTCCGTTCCAACGGTTCGGAGCCGGGCCGTGTTTTGGGCGGTGCAGGAGGCTCCTGGACGGATGATAAGGAGCTGGAAGCTATTTTCGAGCGCACCTTCGGCCCGGTACGCCGGAAAAATCCTGGCCAGGAGGGAGCGAGAAGCCGGGTTTTTGCCAGTGAAAAGAAAAGAAAGCCGGAGGAAAAAAAGGAGGAGGAAACAGAGTACCTTCTTGTGGATGGCTATAATATTATTTTCGCCTGGGAGGAACTCAGGGAGCTGTCGAAAACGACCATTGAGGGCGCCCGCCACCGTTTGATGGATATTCTGTGCAATTATCAGGGCTATAAGAAATGTACGCTGATCCTGGTATTTGACGCTTACAAGGTTTCAGGGAATACAGGGGAAGCGCTGGACTACAACAACATCCATGTAGTATACACCAAAGAGGCGGAAACAGCGGATCAATATATTGAAAAGCTGGCTCACCGCATTGGGCGGAAGTACAGCGTGACCGTGGCTACCTCAGACGGTTTAGAGCAGCTGATCATTTACGGACAGGGCTGCCGCCTGATGTCTGCAAAAGATTTGAGAGAGGATATTGAGTGGACGGAGCAGCTGATCTGCGAGGAGAAAAAACGCCTGGGAGCACCTGGCAAACATTACCTGTTTCAGGGAGCAGATAAAGAGCTGAATGATTATCTGGAAGAGATCCGGCTGGGACGAAAGGAAACAAAAACGCAGGAGTAGTGTGCGCCTCAGACGTACATATTCGGAAAAGAGAGATAAGAAATGCTGTATACATATCCCCATTATTACAGAATGTTTCAGTGTATCGGGTCAAAATGTCCCGATACCTGTTGTTCCGGATGGGCAATTATGATTGATGATAAGGCCTTAAAACGGTACCGGAAGACAGAGGGTTCCTTTGGAAACCGCCTGCATAATTCCATTGACTGGAAGGAGGGTTCCTTTCTGCGCTATGAAGGGCGCTGTGCCTTCTTAAATGAGGAAAATCTCTGCGATCTTTATATTGAACAGGGAAAGGACAGCCTGTGCCGGACCTGCAGGCAGTATCCCCGCCATACAGAGGAATTTGAGGGCTGCCGAGAGATTTCTCTGTGTCTTTCCTGTCCGGTGGCTGCAGAACTGATCCTTGGCTGTAAGGAACCGGTCCGCTTTCTGGAAAAGGAGGATGAGCGGGAGGAAACCTATGAGGACTTTGATTTTTTTCTGTATACAAAGCTCATAGATGCCAGAAGCCTTATTTTTAAACTGCTCCAGGACCGGAAGACGCCGGTTTCCCTGCGGCTTTCCATGGTGCTGGCTTTGGGCCATGACTTTCAGGGAAGGATTCGGAGAAACCGGCTTTATGAAGCCGACGCCCTGTTTGCCAGATATGAACGGGAGGATCGGATCAGGTATTTTGAAGAAAAGAAAATTCAGGGAAGTCGGTATGATTTTCTTAAAAAGCTGTTTTCCCTTTTGGGGGAAATGGAGCCCTTAAACCTCAAATGGCCTTCCAGAAGGGGGAAAATCGAAGGCTCTCTTTACGGAAATGGGGAAGAGGCTTATAAAAAGGCCTGGAACGTATGTTTAAAGGCCTGTCCTGAACTTGAATTATGGACTGAGCAGCTGATGGTATACTTTGTATTTACCTACTTTTGCGGAAGCGTTTACAATGAAAATCCTTATGGAAAGCTTAAAATGGCCCTGGCCTCTGTACTGATCATTCAGGATATGGCTTTAGAGCGTTTTATGGAGCAGGGAAGCCTGGATGTAAAGGCCATGGCGGATGCAGCACACACCTATTCCAGAGAGGTGGAGCATTCAGACGAAAACCGCCTGCTCTTGGAGGAGCGCCTTACAAAGGATCCGCGGTTTGGATTGAGGGATTTTCTGGGGGCCATGCTGTAAGGGATTAAGCCTGTAAAATGCAGAAACAAACGTTCAAAGGAATGGACATTCCGCCGGGAAAGGATTATAATAAAAAGAGTGTCTGCTTCTGGCAGAAAAGGAAACTGAAATTTGGAAGGAGAATATGATCATGAGCGAATGTAATCATGACTGCGGTTCCTGCAGCGCAAACTGTGAGAGCCGTACAACAGATAAAACAGGCTTTTTAGAGGCTCTGGCTCCGGAAAGCAAGGTGAAAAAGGTCATCGGCATTGTGAGCGGAAAGGGCGGTGTGGGCAAATCCCTTGTAACCTCCATGCTGGCTGTAAGCATGAACCGCAAGGGCCATCACACAGCCATTCTGGATGCGGATATTACAGGCCCTTCGATCCCCATGGCCTTTGGCGTGGCAGACGAGAGACCGGCTGTGACTCCGGACGGACGTCTGATGATTCCGGCAAAATCCTTAGAGGGCGTGGAGATCATGTCTGCCAATCTGCTTCTTGAAAACGCCACAGATCCCGTGATCTGGAGAGGCCCTGTGATCGCAGGCGCTGTAAAGCAGTTCTGGACGGAAACCCTGTGGCAGGACGTGGACTATATGTTTGTGGATATGCCTCCGGGAACCGGCGACGTGCCTCTGACGGTTTTCCAGTCTCTTCCGGTAGACGGAATTATCATCGTTACCTCTCCTCAGGAGCTGGTAAGCATGATCGTGGCAAAGGCTGTTAATATGGCAAAGAAGATGGATATCCCCATTCTGGGCGTAGTGGAGAACATGAGCTATCTGGAATGTCCGGACTGCAAAAAACACATCTATGTATTTGGCGAAAGCCATGTGGAGCAGGCAGCACAGGAAAATGGCTTAAAGGTTCTGGCTCAGATCCCGATTGATCCGAAGATCGCTCAGATGGTTGACGGCGGACGGGTAGAGTACATCGAGATGCCATGGTTTGAAAAGGCTGCAGAAGCAGTGGAAGCTCTGTAGGACAATATGAGGTGGCAAAATCAATGAATACGAATCTTAGCCCCAACAGCGAACTTCACCAGTCCATCGTCCGTGTTCCGGATGTGGCCCAGGTTCCGGATATCTGGCTGGATCAGGCAAGACAGTTCCAGCAGGTGATGATGCACTATACCTGCGCCATCCGGGAGGTAAAAACGAAGCTGGAGGTCTTAAATGACGAGCTTTCGGTAAAGAACCAGAGAAACCCCATTGAGATGATCAAGTCTCGTGTGAAAAAGCCGTTGAGTATTGTGGAAAAGCTGCAGCGCCGGGGACTGGAGGTATCTCTGGAATCGATGGTTAAAAACCTGGATGACGTGGCGGGAGTACGGATTATCTGCTCTTTTGTAGATGATATTTACGAAGTGGCAGAGATGCTGGTGCGCCAGGATGATGTAAAGGTGATCGCGGTAAAGGATTATATCAAAAATCCAAAGCCCAACGGCTACCGCAGCTATCACATGATCGTGGAGGTTCCCGTATTTTTTACGGATTCCAAGCGTTTTATCCGCGTAGAGGTTCAGATCCGCACCATTGCTATGGATTTCTGGGCCAGTCTGGATCATGAGCTGAAATACAAAAAGTCATTTGTAGATACAGACGGGGAGATCAGCGGGGAATTAAAAGAATGCGCCGATGTGATTGCCCAGACAGATGAAAAGATGCTGGAGATCCGAAAGCGCATTGAAGCTCAGGGAGTAGAGGTGCGCCGGGATTAGGCGCGGTGTATTCCGTTTAATAAAGATAAAAGGACAGGGTTTCAGTGATGTGAAACCCTGTTTTTTTATACAGGGCCATGGCAGGAAGATTCTCTCCCGATACCTGGAGACGGACAGAGGAAAATCCAAGGGCTTTCAGCTGGGGAAAAAGATGGTGCAGAAAAGCCAAAGCCCGTCCCTGTCCGCGAAACGCCTCTTCGGTAAGGAGCTGATACAGATAGACCGAGGAGCCGTGAGCGGAGAGAAGGCAGGATACATGAGGGCAAGAGGCCATTCCTTCTGTTCCCTGAAAGGAAACGGTAAGCTCGTCTGAAAAATCGGCTTCTGTTTTCAGGCGGGCAGATGGAAGGTTTTGAAATGAGTATTCCATCATGTATTCATCAAAGGCTTTTTCGGCTTCAATGGAGTTGAGAACCTGCAGCCAGAGTGTCTGCGTGGGACGGACGGAAAAGAAAAGGTCATCCTCTCCGGGACAGTTCCCCTTTTGGCAGGCATTTGCCAGCAGAGCGGAAAAAATCCCCTTCCTGCGGTAAGCTGGATGAACGAAAGGGATTCCTTCCCAGGAATGAAGATCCGTTTGGAACAGGAGCAGGCAGCCGGTCAGTTCGTCATTTTCATCAGCAGCCAGCCAGAGGCCGTCTGCATCTGCCGGCAAAGCGCCGGGAAGGCCGGGGGACGGAAAACAGAGATCAAAAAGAGCGGAAAGCTTTAAATGCCGCCTATGCTCCAGTGCGTCAGCGTAAAAAAATTTCATAGAATTCAGATCCTTTCCGGATATGTTTTCTTTTATTGTAATCGGCCATTGTCCGGAATGCAAGACCGGGTGGATTGTATTTCCTTTGTATTTTATGAATTCAGACCTTGCGCCTGAAAATGGGTGGTGATAGAATAGGACGGCGTATAGGATGGTTGGGAGAGTACATATAAAACAGCAGGAGGAATCCATATGAAGTATGTAAAACAAATTGGCATTATCCTGGGGGTCACCCTGGCAGGAGAGGCCCTCAGCCACTTTCTTCCGTTTCCAGTACCGGCAGGCGTATACGGCCTTTTTTTAATGCTGACAGCCCTGATGAGCGGGATCGTGAAGCTGGAAAGCGTAGAGGGGACCGGAAATTTTCTCATGGATACCATGAGCATGATGTTTATTCCGGCTACCGTAGGGATTATTGAAAGTGCAGACCAGCTGCGGGAGGTGCTCCTGCCGTTTCTGCTTATTATTGCCACGTCAACGGTGATCGTCATGGCAGTTACGGGAACAGTGGCCCAGAGAATGGTGGAGAGCGGAAATAAGAAAGAGGAGGACTAAGAGGATGAAGGAAATACTGAAGGAATTTTTGGAACAGTCACAGTATTGGGGATTTGTATTCAGTGTCGGAGCGTATTTGTCTGCCTGCTGGCTGAAAGAAAAGACAAGGCTTGCTCTTTTAAATCCGCTTCTGGTGTCAGCGGCTGTTATCATTGTTTTTCTTTTGGGAACAGGCGTGGATTATGCGGTCTACAGTCAAAGTGCATCCGGTTTGGGCTGGCTTTTAACACCGGCCACGGTGTGCCTGGCGATCCCTCTTTATAAGCAGCTCCATCTGCTGAAAAAATACGGAGCGGCTGTATTTGCAAGCATTGGATCAGGAGTGGCAGCCAGCGTGGTGAGCATTTTTCTCATGTGCCGGCTGATGGGGCTTTCCCATGTAAATTATGTCACGCTGCTTCCAAAGTCCATTACCACGGCTATCGGAATGGGAGTCAGTGAGGAGGCGGGGGGGATCGTCACCCTGACTGTTATGAGTATTATCCTCACAGGTGTGATCGGAAATGTACTGGGAGAACTGGTATTTCGCATCACGGGGGTGCGCCACCCCATTGCCAGGGGGCTGGCTTTAGGCACCAGCGCTCATGCCATTGGTACCGCTAAGGCGCTGGAGTTGGGGGAGATTGAAGGGGCTATGAGCAGTCTCTCCATCGCTGTGGCAGGTTTGATGACCGTGATCGCAGTTCCGATTGCAGCAAATCTGATATAGGGTTGGTCTTGCAATTCTCGTCTGGTGGTGATAAAATAAACAAACATTCGCACAAAACAAATATATTTTATACAAATCATACAAAGGAGGGGGCTGCGGCGTGTTCCAATTAGATGAATTTATGAATGGGCTGGATCGTCTGTATGAGAACGGACGTATGGATCTGGCAGAAGAATATCTTACAGAAGGCATGAAAACAGCGAGGCAGGCAGATGACAAGGGGGGCATTCTGGCTGTTTTAAATGAACTGATAGGATATTATCGTGTAAGGGGAGAGTATGAAAAATGTGTGCTTTGTGCGAAAGAGGCGATGGAGCTGGTGAGGGAACTGGGGCTTTCCGGAACACTTCATCACGGAACTACCTGTTTGAACGCAGCCACCGGCTTTCGTGCGGCGGGAAGGTATGAGGAGGCAGAAGCGGCTTACAGGGAAGCCGAGAAGGTATACGCCTCTCTTTTAAAGGAGCCGGATTACCGTCTGGCGGGCCTTCACAATAATCTGAGCCTTCTGTATGCGGAAACCGGACGGCTTTCGGAGGCAGAGAAAAGGGGCTTAAAGGCGCTTGATATGATCCGCCGTCTTCCTGACGCTCAGGCAGAGTGTGCTACAACGCTGACCAATCTGGGAAATATCTGCTTTAAGATGCACCGCACAGCCAGAGGCGCACGGTATATGAAGGAGGCGGCAGCGCTTTTTGAAAACCTTCCCGGAAATCCGGATCCCCATTACCCTTCTGCTCTGGCCGGTCTGGCGGAAGCCTGTTTTCATCGGGGCGAACTGGATGAGGCGGAAGCGTATTACAGACAGGCTATGGAGCTCATCAACCGTCTGTACGGAAAAAATGACGGATGGCAGACGTTAAACCGCAACCGGGAGCAGGTTCTTGATGTGAAAGCCCGAAGAGAGGCCTTTGAAAAGAGCGGGATCTGCGGACTGGATCTGGCAAGGAGCTTTTATGAACAAAAGGGCCGTCCTATGCTGCTGGAAAAATATCCTGCCTACGCGGACCGGATTGCCGCAGGCCTGGCGGGAGAAGGCTCAGAATGTCTGGGATTGGATGATGTATATTCTACAGATCACGATTTTGGTCCCGGCTTCTGTTTCTGGCTTACAAAAGAGGACTATGAAGCAATCGGAGAACAGCTTCAGGCAGATTATGACAGGCTGGCAGAGAGTTTTAAGGGGATTCCCGTGCGAAATACGACAAAAGAGGGAGCGGGCCGCGTGGGAGTGATCGAAATCGGTGCTTTTTACAAAAAGCTTACCGGTCTGGAACATGCTCCAGAATGCAAAACGGCTGAGGGCATGGCCGCATGGAACAGGATCCCTCCGGAGCAGTTAAGAACTGCGGTCAGCGGAGCTATTTTTGAAGATAAACTGGGAGAATTTACCAGACGCAGGAGGGAATTTGAAGCCTGTCCGGAAAAGGTACGCCTGTACCGTCTGGGACTTTGTCTGGGAAAAATGGCCCAGTCCGGACAGTATAATTATGAGCGGGGCCGCCGCAGAAGGGATATCGGGATGATGCAGGCCAGCCTTGCAGAGTTTATTCAGGCTTCTGCAGAGGCGGGATATCTTTTAAACCGCCAGTATATGCCCTTTTATAAGTGGAGATTGCGGGCTATGGAGGCGTTTATCTGTGTGCGGGAGCTTAAGGGAGCGCTGGAACAGCTGGCAGGCAGCCGTCCGGACGAGGAGGAAACAGAGGAGCGGATTGAGAATGTCTGCGGGATTATTTTAGATGAACTGAAGAAGCAGGGGCTGACAGACAGTGACGAGCTGTTTTTAGAGCGCCAGAAGGCGGAAGTTTTATCGCGGATGGAAAAACTTTCTGGGGAGAAAACACAAAAAGAGGAGAAATCTTCTGAATCTGATGCTGCTCCGTCAAAGGAAATCAGGACTCTGGCAGATGAGATTACCGCTATGGAGTGGCAGCAGTTTACACAGGTGAAAAATCAGGGCGGACGGGCTTCCTGTCAGGAAGATCCTTACACTTTTGACATTATGCGCAAAAGCCAGTTTTATACCTGGGATCTGCCGGTGTTGGAAAGTTATCAGGAAGATTTAAAAGAGGCCAAACAATCAGGCTGGAACCTTTTGACGGAAAAGTATGCCAGGATGATGGAGCATACTGCGCCGGAGGAATATGATGCATTAAAGGATCGTCTGCCTTACAGGGATCCGGCAAGAAAAGTCCTGGAGGAGCTGCTCGTTTCCCTTATGATGGACTGGACAAGGGAAACAGCAGAAAAATTCCCCTCAGTTATGTCTATGGGGCGCAGCCTTTCTGCATCAGAGGACGGGATATTCAATACTTCAAGTGAAACGTATCTAAAAGGCGAGCTTGGTACATATTCCGACAAAACCTTAAAGCTTTATGCAGCCATGCTTTTAAAGCGGATGAAGGATGGGCGCAATCCGGTCCGGGAAACGCTGGAGCATACAGTGGCTTTTTACGGATATCCTTCCCTTGAGGAAGCGGAGCAGAAGCTTGGCAGCAGATAGGAAAAGGAGGTATAGGGGTTATGGCGGCAAACAAACTGTATTCCATCGGAGAAGTAAGCAAGCTGTGCAATATCTCTACAAAGGCTCTCCGCTTTTATGATAAGATCGGCGTGATCGCGCCGGATGAGGTAGGTGAGAACGGTTACCGTTATTACACCCTGGATACCATTCTCCGGATCCCTATTTTAAAATATTACAAGCAGATGGGGTTTCGGCTGGAGGAGATGCAGGGGCTGGTAAAGGGCGGAGATTACTATGTGGTAGGCTCCTGCTTTCGCAGCAAGATCAATGAGCTGCGGGAGCAGGAACATGCGATCCACAACAGCTATGTATCTGTAAAGGACTGGTATGAACTGATCCAGGAGGCAAGGGCAGTGCTTTACAATAAAATCCAGGAAGTGGGAATGCGCTATGTAAGTGAGGATCATTACTGCTATATGGATCAGGAGTTTGAATATCACTACATGGATTCGATTATCAATATTCCCTGGGTCAATTATCTGGACACGGTAAAAAATGAGATCACCGGGCCGGTAATCCTGGAATTTCCATCCTGGAAGGAAAAGATGAAACGAACCTGCAGACAGGCCAGGATCATGCAGAAACCCATCCATCCCTGCTGCTGCGGAACGAATGAGATCAATTTCGGCGGCTTTCTGGCAGCGACGATCTATCATGTGGGCTCCCATGACCGGATCGAGGAAAGCTATCAGAAGCTGGCGGAATGGGCGAAAGCAAAGGGGGCATCCCTGGGGCCGAATGTTTATGAACGGTATGTGGTAGATTACTGGACCACTGCAAATGAGGATGAATTTGTGACAGAGATTATTCTGCCCATACGAATTTTAGAGGAATAAAACAAAAACCTTCCCCATAGGGGAAAAGAATGGAAAGAGCTTTCACTTACAGGAAAACTTCTTTCAGGGATAAAAAGCAGAAGGAAAACCCTTCTGCTTTTTTGTGTACGCCGGTTTCTTCGTCATATTGCTGTGAAAAAAGTAACGATATTATGCGATATATACAATAAAAGATGGAGAAATCGTCTGTTGAAAAATCGATAAATTACACTTGACCTTCCATATATGGGAATGGATTATACTAAATGTACAGAAAATGTATGCTTTTTGTGAAAAGATCATGCATACTGCGCGCGCTGGCTGTAAAAAAGAAGAAAAAGAAGGAGAAGAAACATGAAGTACGATGCATTAGGAATGATCGAGACAAAGGGACTTGTAGCATCTATTGAAGCAGCAGATGCCATGGTAAAGGCTGCCAATGTAACTCTGATCGGCAAGGAAAAAGTAGGAGGCGGCCTGATCACAGTTCTGGTAAGAGGCGATGTAGGCGCGGTTAAGGCAGCTACAGATGCAGGCGCTGCTGCAGCCCAGAGGATCGGAGAGCTGGTATCCGTTCATGTAATCCCACGTCCCCACGGAGAGGTGGAGACCATCCTTCCGGGAGGCGGAAAGGCAGAATAATCAAAGGAGAGAAACGCAATGAGCGGCAATATGACAAACACATCTGCTGCGGATATGAAGATGAAGCAGCTGAGCAAAAAATTCCGCGTAACAGGCCTTACAGCAGGAGCTCTTTCCGGCCTTACATACGGAATCTATACGACTTTGGTATTGGTTGCGGGCTATTATGAACCACTTGTAAGTGCGGTTGGTATCCTGGCAGCCCCTTATGTATGTTCCGGACTGAACGATCTGTTCGCCGGTATCTGGCTTACGATCTACAATGCAAAAAAGGGACGTCTGGCAGAGATTGGACGTACAGCCAATACCTTCCCAGGAAAGATGATGATCCTGGGAGCACTTTTGGGCGGCCCTATCGCTAACGGCGCTTATCTGGTAGGCCTGGCTCTGGCCGGTGCTTATGCGATCCCCATTTCTGCAACCTGCGGCCTGTTCGGCGCTCTGTTTGCATGGATTTTCTTAAAGCAGCGTCCAACCAAGCGTGTGGTAGCAGGTATGCTTACCTGTGTGGCAGGCGCTATCATCATCAACTGGGTAAAACCGGAAGGCAGCCCGAACTTTACACTGGGAATTATCTGCGCACTGATCGCGGCTGTGTGCTGGGGACTTGAGGGAATGCTTTCCAGCTACGGCGGAGCCATGATCGACACAGATGTGGCAACCAATATCCGTCAGCTCTTCTCCGGTCTGGTAGATCTGGTGATCATCGTTCCCTTAGTAGGCGGACTTGGACTTTTAGGCGGCACCATGTCAGCTGGTATTCCGGCTCTGTGGCTGGCAGTATCCGGACTGAGCGCAGGCGCTTCCTTCCTTCTGTGGTACAAGGCAAATTCCACAGTCGGCTGTGCCATCGGCATGAGCTTAAACGTTACATATGCATTCTGGGGCGTATTATTCTGTATCCTGTTCCTGGGACAGCCTGTAACAACTACCATCGTAGTTGGTTCTGTTGTAATCATCTTTGGTGCGATCCTGGTTACCATGAACCCGCTGGACTTTTTCAAGAAGGGAGAGGTGTAAGATGCTGCTGCCCGCAAGAATGGCGGTGCTCAACTATTTAAGCACTGTGAAAAATGCTGATATCAACGAGATCATGGAGGCAATGAAGCCCCAGTACGGACATGAGAAACAGTTTACAAAGGATATGTATCTGGATCATACGATGTCCTTAGAGGCCAACGGAATGTGCACTCTGGTAAGCCATGAGCTGGATGTAAACGGAGATCTTTCTCTCCGGTTTGCCATTACAGACGACGGCCGCACAACCGTGGAAAAATACGTTCCTGCTAAATACCGCAGCAGATAGGAAAGGAGAAACGGCATATGAGATATTATGGTGAAGAGGCTCTCGGACTGGTAGAGACCCTTGGACTGGTTCCGGCTCTGGAAGCGGCAGACAAGATGTTAAAGGCCGCAGATGTGGAGCTCATCTCTTATGAGAATGTTGGATCGACTCTGGTAACAATCATGGTAAAGGGCGATGTGGCCGCTGTGCGTTCCTCTGTCGAGGCCGGCGCCGCAGCCGCAGCCGCGATCGGAAAGCTGACAGCAAAGAATGTAATGCCAAGACCGATCCGTGCCGTTGGAGAGATCGTTTCGGTACACGATATTGACGCGTGACCGCTGCTATAAACCGAGATGTGAGAGGGAAAAATATGGAAAGATATGAAGCCATTGGATGTATTGAAACCTTCGGCCTGGTATTTGTTCTGGAGGCTGCAGACGCGATGTGCAAGGCGGCTGATGTAGAACTGATCGGCTATGAAAATGTTGCTTCCGGTTATATTTCCGTTATTGTACAGGGCGATGTGGGAGCCTGCCGTACAGCGGTAGATGCCGGGGTGAAGGCAGTAGAAAATATGGGAGCAGAGGTATACAGCTCTGTGGTGATCCCAAGACCGCATCAGGATCTGGGCAAGATCGTTACCCGCTACAGTCTGACCAATCTTTTGCCTCAGGAAGAGTAAATAAGAGGCAGAAGGGAGCAGTGAAATGAAGTTTATCGACAAAGACTTAAAGGCAGTCCAGGAAGCAAGAGTTTTGATGGAAGAGGCGGCCGAAGCAAAGAAAACACTGGCTCTTTTTGAACAGAAGAAACTGGACCGGATCGCAGCCTGCATGATGGATGCTTTAGAGCTTAAGCTGGAACAGCTTACAGAAGAGGCGGTTCGGGAAACGGGATACGGAGACGCAAAGGATCAGCTGCTTCAGGCAAAGCTCCTGATCAAGAAAATGCGGAAAACTCTGGAACCTATGAAATGCGTAGGCGTTCTCAGCACAGATGAGGCTCAGGGCGTTTTGGAAATCGGCGTTCCAATGGGCGTGATCGCTGCGGCTGCACCGGCTGTAAGCCCGGTGGCTGCGGTTCTGAGCGCTGCCGTATGCGCGGTAAAATCAGGAAACGCCATTGTTTTTGCACCCCATCCCAGAGCGGTGAAGACCACGGTGCGTACCGTACATATCCTGGAGGAAGCGGCTCTTGAGGCCGGACTGGTCCGGGGAGCTTTATCCTGCAGTGAGACAGCGGCAAAGGAAGGGGCCATCGAGCTTCTTTCACACCCGGAGACAAATCTGATCCTGAATATGGGTGAACGGCCGCTTTTGGAAGCCTGCAGCCGCACCGGATGCCCGGTTTTATACGGAGGGATCGCTCCCGGACCGGTATTTATTGAAAAAACAGCAGATATAAGCAGGGCGGCGGCATGTATTACGGACAGCCGGGGCTTTAACTGCGGAACCGGAGCAGGAAGCGAGCAGTATGTGGTGGCAGACCGGCAGATCGCCGCTCAGGTAAAGGAGGAACTGATCCGTCACGGGGCCTATTTTATGACGGAGACAGAACAGAAACAGCTGACTGCGTTTCTGGGACTGGAAAAAGGAACGGGGCTTCCGGATAAGGAGTTCATCGGAAAAACGGCAGCATGGCTGGCTCAGAAAGCCGGATTTGCAGTGCCGGAGCATACAAAGGTCCTTGTATCCGAGCAGTCTTATATAACGGATTTTAATCCATATGCCAAAGGGCTTTTATGCCCGGTACTGGCATTTTACATTGAAGAAGACTGGATTCATGCCTGTGAAAAATGTATTGAGCTTCTGGTGGGAGAAAGCCGGGGCAATACGCTTACCATTCATTCGCAGGATCCGGAAGTCATTCGGCAGTTTGCCTTAAAGAAGCCCGTAGGCCGTGTGCTGATCAATACGCCGGCTGTATGGGGCGCCATGGGAGTTACAACAGACCTGTTCCCCACAGTGATCCTTGGAAGCGTGACCTCAAAAGAGGGGATCACTGCAGAGAATGTATCGCCTCTTCACATGATCTATAGAAGAAAGGCAGCATTTGGGATCCATGGACTCTGTTCATAAACAGGCAGCCAGAAAGAGAGGGATTTATTTTGGATATTAGAGAATTTTCAAATAAGCTTGCAGAAGCGACAAAAAATATGTCTCCTGAAGAGAAAGCTTCTCTGATGAAGATGTTTGAATCTGTTTCACAGGAAATTGGAAAAGAAGATACAAAAAAAGAGACCGCAAAGGATCTGTGCGAGTATCCTTCTGAGGGAACTCAGATTCCGGACGGCATGACAAGACGTTTAAAGCTGTTAAAGGAGAATTACTTAAAGCAGAAGCCATCCATCACGACCTACCGTGCAAGAGCGATCACAAAGATTGCTGCTGAAAATCCCGGTATGCCAAAGATCGAATTAAGAGCAAAGTGCTTCCGCTACTGCTGTGAGACAGCTCCTCTGGTTATTCAGGATAACGAGCTGATTGTAGGCGCACCCTGCGGCGCACCCAGAGCCGGCGCATTCTCACCAGATATCGCATGGAGATGGATGGTAGATGAGATTGATACCATCGGAACAAGACCTCAGGATCCATTCTACATTTCCGAGGAAGACAAGAAGATCATGCGTGAGGAGCTGTTCCCATTCTGGAAGGGCAAATCCGTAGATGAGTACTGCGAGGATCAGTACCGTGAGGCAGGCGTATGGGAGTTATCCGGCGAGTCCTTCGTATCCGACTGCTCCTACCATGCATTAAACGGCGGCGGCGACTCCAACCCCGGCTATGATGTAATCCTGATGAAGAAGGGTATGCTGGATATCCAGAATGAAGCAAGAGAGCATTTAACAAAGCTTCACTACGAGAATCCAGATGATATTGAGAAGATCTACTTCTACAAGTCCATTATCGAGACAACTGAAGGTGTAATGATCTATGCCAGAAGAATGTCCGAATATGCAAAGGAACTGGCTGACAAAGAGACTGATCCAAAGAGAAAGGCAGAGCTTTACAAGATCTCCGAGATTAATGCAAAGGTTCCTGCTCACAAGCCTGAGACCTTCTGGGAGGCAATCCAGGCAGTATGGACCATCGAGTCCCTGCTTGTTGTGGAAGAGAATCAGACCGGTATGTCCATCGGCCGTGTAGACCAGTATATGTACCCGTTCTACAAGGCAGACATTGAGTCCGGCAGAATGAATGACTTCCAGGCATTTGAGCTTGCAGGCTGTATGCTGATCAAGATGTCTGAGATGATGTGGATCACCAGCGAGGGCGGTTCCAAGTTCTTTGCAGGCTATCAGCCATTCGTAAATATGTGCGTAGGCGGCGTTACAAGAGAGGGCCGTGATGCAACCAATGACCTGACCTATCTGTTAATGGATGCAGTACGTCATGTAAAGATTTACCAGCCGTCTTTAGCCTGCCGTATCCACAACAAGTCCCCGAGAAAGTACTTAAAGAAGATCGTAGATGTAGTACGTTCCGGAATGGGCTTCCCTGCCTGCCACTTTGATGATACACATATCAAGATGATGCTGGCAAAGGGCGTTTCCATCGAGGATGCAAGAGATTACTGCCTGATGGGCTGTGTAGAGCCTCAGAAGGCCGGCCGTCTCTATCAGTGGACCTCTACCGCTTATACACAGTGGCCCATTTGTATCGAGCTTGTATTAAATCACGGTGTTCCGCTGTGGTACGGCAAGCAGGTTTGCCCGGATATGGGTGACTTAAACAGCTTTAAGACATATGAAGAGTTTGAAGCTGCCGTTAAGGAAGAGATCAAATACATCACAAAGTGGACCAGCGTTGCTACGGTTATTTCCCAGAGAGTTCACAGAGAGCTGGCTCCGAAGCCTCTGATGTCCATTATGTACGAGGGCTGTATGGAAAAGGGAAAGGACGTATCCTCCGGCGGCGCTATGTATAACTTTGGACCAGGCGTTGTATGGTCCGGACTTGCTACCTATGCAGACTCCATGGCAGCCATCAAGAAGCTGGTATTTGACGATAAGAAATATACGCTGGAGCAGTTAAATGAAGCATTAAAAGCAGACTTTAATGGATATGAGCAGATCCGCACCGACTGTCTGAACGCTCCTAAGTATGGAAATGATGACGATTACGCAGATGATATTGCGGCAGATCTGATCAACTTTACCGAGCATGAGCACAGACAGTACAAGACTCTTTACTCTATCCTGAGCCATGGTACTCTGTCCATTTCCAATAATACCCCATTCGGCCAGATGACCGGTGCGTCTGCAAACGGACGCCATGCATGGCTGCCTCTGTCTGACGGAATCAGCCCAAGCCAGGGCGCTGACTTCAAGGGCCCGACCGCTATTATCAAGTCTGTATCCAAGATGTCCAATGATAATATGAACATCGGTATGGTACATAACTTCAAGATCATGGCAGGCCTTCTTGATACTCCTGAGGGCGAGGAAAGCCTGATCACCCTGCTGCGAACAGCCTGCATGTTTGGAAACGGCGAGATGCAGTTTAACTATCTGGATAACAAGACCCTGATCGAGGCTCAGAAGCATCCAGAGCAGTACCGCGACCTGATCGTGCGTGTTGCCGGATACAGTGCTTTCTTCGTAGAGCTGTGCAAGGATGTACAGGATGAGATCATCAGCCGTACCATGCTGACTCATTTTTAATCCGGGCGTGGGGCAGTTAGGAGAGATATCATGGAAAGAAAAGCTCTGATCTTTAATGTTCAGAAATACAATATGTATGATGGACCGGGAATCCGCACCATCGTATTCTTCAAAGGCTGTCCGCTGCGCTGCAAATGGTGCGCCAACCCGGAAGGTCTGGAGCGGAAGATCCAGATTATGTTTAAGAAAAACTCCTGCGTCAACTGCGGCCTTTGTGTGGACGCCTGTCCGGTGGGGATCCATGAGATCACACCGGAGGGCATCCACCGGGTGCGCCGGGATATTGACTGTACCGGCTGCGGAAAATGTAAATCCGTATGCCCTCAGGCTGCTCTGGAAGTCAACGGCCAGGTAAAAACTGTATCCGAGCTTCTTGAGATAGTAGAGGAGGACGCTGCATTTTACAGTATGTCAGGCGGCGGCGTTACCCTGGGCGGCGGCGAATGTACGGCACAGCCGGAAGCTGCCAGGGAGCTCCTTATGGCTTGCAAGAGCCAGGGAATCAATACGGCCATTGAAACCTGCGGACACACGAAGCCGGACAAGCTCTTTGCCATTGCGGAATATGTGGATCTGTTCCTGTTTGATATTAAGCATATGGATCCCAAACGTCATAATGAGCTGACAGGAATTGGAAATGAATTGATCTTATCCAATTTAAAAGAGCTTTTGACAAGGCGCTATAACGTGAAGGTGCGTATGCCGATGTTAAAGGGTATCAATGACAGCAAGGAAGAAATTGATCAGGTGATCCAGTTTCTGCTTCCGTTCCGGGATGATCCAAACTTTAAGGGAGTGGATCTTCTTCCTTATCATAAAATGGGCGTGGGAAAATACGGGCAGCTGGATAAGCCCTACCCCATTGAGGGAGACCCCAGCTTAAGCCAGGAGGATTTAGACCGGATCGAGGGCTGGATGAAAGCCTATGATTTCCCTGTAACCGTAGTGCGCCACTGACAGGTAAGGAGGAGCCGTGACAGAAGGAATTATGCCTGCCGGACGGGTGATTGAAGAATCGGTTCCGGGCAAACAGGTGACGATCGCCCATGTGATCGCTTCTCCGGTGCCGGAGATCTATGAATGTCTTGGAATTGAGGGCAGAGGAGCCATTGGCATTCTGACCCTTTCTCCCTTTGAGACAGCCATGATCGCGGCGGATATTGCAGCCAAGGCGTCTGATGTGGAGATCGGATTTTTAGACCGCTTTACCGGTTCTGTAGTGATTTCCGGAGATGTGGAAAGCGTAGATACGGCCCTCAGGGCTGTGACGGATACGCTGAAACGGGTGCTGGGATTTGCGGCCGCGGAGATAACGAGAACGTGAGAAAGAAACGGATCATGATCATAGGGCCCGGAAAAAGCGGAAAAACAACGCTGGCTGCCTGGCTGGAAGACAGCAGCGATATCCGCAGGGTCCAGAATATGGTTTACAGAAAGAATACACTGGATACGCCGGGAGCGTATCTGGAAAGCCCATGGATGCACCATCATCTCATTGCGGCGGCTCAGGACGCCTCCTGTGTGGTGATGACTGCGGATGCAAAGGGAAAACGGGAGGTATATCCTCCGGGATTTGCAAAAGCCTTCCGCGTTCCTGTCATCGGAGTGGTCACACGCTGCGACCTCGCAGAGGGAGACTGCAAAGGAGCGGTACGCCAGCTGATAAGAGCCGGGATCCAGCCGCCCTTTTATGAGATCAGCATCTATGATACAGAACGTATGAAGCAGCTTCGGAGAATTCTGGATCCATACAGGCCGGATGCTTCGGAGCCGGAAAAATCAGAAGAAAGGAGGGAATGATGATGGGACAGTTTTTAATGAGTACCCGGATCTATACAGGGGAAGCTTCTCTGGAAGAAATTGAACATCTGGGACTTAAAAGAGCATATATTATCTGCGATCCTTTTATGGAGAAGTGCGGACGGGCCGGAGAGCTTGCTGCCATGCTGAATGGGGCTGGAGCAGAAACAAGGATTTTCTCAGAGGTCGTACCGGATCCATCCATCGAGGTGGTTGCAAAGGCCATTCAGGGGATGAAGGAATTTGAACCCGATGGGATCATTGCTCTGGGAGGCGGTTCAGCCATTGATACCGCCAAGGCAGCCGGTCATCTTTATGGCTCCATGAACGGAGAGGGAAGGCCTCTTCTGGCAGCCGTTCCCACCACCAGCGGAACAGGAAGTGAGGTAACATCCTTTGCGGTGATTTCGGATACAAAGGCTCAGGCAAAATATGCGCTGCGGGATCAGGCTCTGGTACCGGATGCAGCGTTTTTAGACCCAAGGCTGACATCTTCCGTTCCGCCGGCGATTACGGCAGATACAGGAATGGATGTGCTGACCCATGGACTGGAAGCTTATGTTTCCGCAAAGGCGGATGATTTTACAGATGCCTGTGCAGAAAAAGCGATCCGGCTGGTATGGGAATATCTGGAACGGGCCGTGTTGGACGGTTCTGATATGGAAGCCAGAGAGCATATGCATAATGCCTCCTGTCTGGCAGGAATCGCATTCAGCAATGCTTCCTTAGGCGTCTGCCACAGTATGGCTCATGCCCTGGGAGCACATTTCCATATTCCTCACGGCAGAAGCAATGCTTTAATCCTTCCCCATGTGATCGCATATAATGCGGGACTGGAGGAGAATGGAGAAAATGAAGCACTGCTCCGGTATGAAAAGATTGCGGATATGCTGGGAATCGGAGGCGGTACTCCCAAAGCGGCAGTACACGGCCTGATCCGCCACATCCGGAATCTGATGAAGCGGATTGGAAGTCCTGCTTATGTGACAGATCTGTCCGTTGAACGGGAGGCATTTGAGGAAGCCATTCCCCAGATGGCAGAGCAGGCGTTAAAGGATAACTGTACGGCTACCAATCCCAGAGTGCCTGAAAAGCAGGAGCTGGAATACCTTTACAAGAAGCTTTGTAAAGGGGGAATCGTATGAGATTTATCACAGAAGAGGATTTGAGGCAGCGGTTTCGCAGAGAACGGTTTACAGAATATGAGCCAGAAGCGGGAACGCGGCTTACACCGGGAGCAAGACAGTTTTTAAGTGACCGCGGTATCCGCCTGACAGAGACAGAAAATGGCGTTCGTCCAGGAAACGGACAGACCGGCTTTGGAAAAAAAGAAGCCGGCAGCAGTCTGAAACAGAATGAACAGCCAAGGGAAACGGAAGCAGAGGAGCGTTCACAGGGAGCTCATCCGGCAGAAGAACTGCCCTGCTGGCAGCTTGAGCTTGGAAACCTTCAGGCTGATTTTCTTCAGGCAGGACTGGATCTTCAAAGAGAGGATGTTCTTGTTTCAAAGGAAATCTTTGAACTGGAACGGAATCTTGCCAGGCTTGCGTCCGGGGAAGAGATGGCCGAAGGAGAAAGGCGCTGGGAAATGCTCTGTCCGGCCTGTACGGGAATCGGTCCTGAAAACTGCAGAAAGTGTTTGGCAGACTGCTTTGAAATCACAGGATTTCATGCCCAGTCACCCAATGGCCGGGTTGTGATCCGGCTTCATGTGCTCAGAAGCAGATTAAGAAAGCTGGAACGGGAGCTTCCCGACGATAGAAAGGAAATGGCACACTGTATCATCAACCGATTATCACAGATGATCTGCCATGGGTTTGGAGGAAAAATATGTCAGAAGAATTAGCATTTGCAGAATGTGACCGCCTGGTGAGGGAATTTGAACAGGTGGTAAAAAAGCCGGTAAAGAAGCGCTCTTCCATTTATTATACCGGCGTGGATCTGGGAACAGCCTGTGTGGTTTTAGCTGTTCTGGATGAGAACCGCCGGCCGGTAGCAGGCGCTTACCGGTATGCAGATGTGGTTCGTGACGGCATGGTAGTAGATTATATCGGTGCCATCCGTCTGGTGCGTGAAATGAAGGAAGAGCTGGAGGAAAAGCTGGGTACGGAACTGATCTATGCAGCCGCAGCCATTCCTCCGGGAACCGACGCTCTGGACGGGGGAGCAATCAAAAATGTAGTGCAGGGCGCTGGATTTGAAATCACAGCCCTGTTAGATGAACCCACAGCCGCCAATCAGATCTTAAAGATCCAAAACGGAGCTGTAGTAGATATCGGAGGCGGAACCACAGGCATTTCCATTTTAGAAAATGGAAAAGTGATCAATGTAGATGATGAGGCCACCGGAGGAACCCATTTTTCTCTGGTATTAGCCGGAGCTTATAAGCTTCCCTTCTCAGAAGCGGAGATTTATAAGAGGGATAAGAAGAATCACAAAGAAATCCTTCCGGTGTTGAAGCCGGTGATTGAAAAAGTGGCTTCCATCATCAGCCGCCAGATCGAGGGCTATAATGTGCAGGGACTGTATCTGGTAGGAGGAACCTGCTGTCTTTCCGGAATCGAGGATATCATAGGAAAGAAAACAGGGATCCCTACCTATAAACCGGAAAATCCCATGTTCGTTACGCCTCTTGGAATCGCTATGAGCTGTACGGATCAGGAAATGGAGTAAAGCATATGGAGTACCGGATCATTAAATCCCCAAGCCGGGGTACATTAGAGATCCTGGCCCGGAGAAAGGGTTCGGGAAATGCAGTAAAGCTGGAGGATGTGGATGCCGTAGGCCTGGTTCAGGGACGTCTGATCGAAATGGTCTGCGCCGCTGATGTAGCAGAAAAAGCAGTGGGCGTTACGGTGGAAGACATCCGGGGCAGCTGCCCCCAGCATATGATCATGCTGGCAATCTTTGGGGATACGGCTTCGGTAGAAGCGGCCCTGGAAGAAATTCGACGGAGAGAAAAGGAGGGAGCGGAGGAATGGTAACAGCAAGACTGACAGGAAATATCTGGGCAACACGAAAATCAGACCTTCTAAGCGGATATAAGCTCCTTTTAGCTGAGGTCATCGGAGGCACAAGAGCCGGTGAGAGCATGGTAGTGATCGATACCATCGGAGCCGGGATCGGGGACCGGGTGATCGTAGCCTGCGGATCTTCTGCCAGACGGATGCTGGGAAGCGACGAAATTCCGGCTGATGCGGCAGTAGTGGGAATTATTGACGAAGACTGCGCCTTTGAGGATTCATAAGGCGGATCAGGAGAGGATGTGGAAAAATGAAACAGCTGATTTGTGCTGCGGATATAGAAGCACTGAAGCAGGCAGGAAAGACAGTATGCGTGACAGGACCGGATGTGATCGTAACACCTTCTGCTAAGGATGCTGCAGAAGCCCTTGGAATCACATTTTCAGACAAGGAGCCGGAGAAGGCAGCATGTACCTGCGACGGAGAAGGCATTGACAGCGAACAGATCTATCAGCTTTTAAAAGCTCTGATGGACAAGGGACTTTTAGGAGAACTGCTGACAAAATGCGGCAGCCGCCCCTATCAGTGCGTAACCCATGAAAATGGATTAAAGGTAGTCCGCGGAAATACAGTGAAAATGGATGTATTTGACACAGGCGATCCAAATGCCACTGCTTATTTCCAGGAACTGGTAAGCAAAGAGGAATCTCATATCAGTGCAGGATTCCTTGTGATCGATCATTCTGAGTTTGCCTGGGAGCTGACGTATGAGGAAATCGACTATGTAATCGAGGGAACGCTGACCGTTACCATTGACGGAAAGAAATATACGGCAAATGCAGGAGATGTTCTTTTTGTTCCATCCGGTTCCAAGGTAATCTGGGGTTCTCCGGACAAGGCAAGAGTATTCTATGCAACCTATCCGGCCAACTGGGCGGACCTTCTGTAAAGGAGGACATAAATGCAGGCGCTGGGTATGATAGAAACAAGGGGAACCCTGGCAGCCATTGAAGCGGTAGATGTGATGCTCAAGGCAGCAGATGTAACCCTTGTAGAAAAGACAAAGATCGGCGGCGGTCTGGTGACGGTTACTGTAACAGGTGATGTGGCAGCCGTAACTGCAGCTGTAGATGCAGGCGCATCGGCAGCAGAGCATCTGGGTGAAGGACTTTTGGTCAGCCGCCATGTGATCCCAAGGCCTCATGAAGAGCTGGAGGGATTTTTCGGGCCAGAGCCGGAGGATCCGGGAAAACGGAATGAACCGAAGGCAGCGGCCGGAGAGGCTGAAATTGTATCTGAGGATGAGCCGGAGGAAGCGGCCGAAGAGCCGGAAACTGCATCTGAGGATGAGCCGGAGACTGTGGCAGCAGGGCTGTCGGAGGATACCGGGGCTGAAGAGGCTGATGCAGAGACTGGGGAAGACGGCACAGCGGTACAGGAGCTGGATGCAGAAGTGGGCAATACCGCCGTACAGGAGCCGGACATAAGCATTCCCAATCCTGTTACACGGGCATGGTGCGATGGCCTTTATGATGTTTCAGGAGCAGAGGCAGTGATGACAGCTCTTAAAAACTGTCATGTAACGCAGCTTCGTAAGCTTGCCAGAAGTTATCCGGAGCTGGGAATGGCCGGAAGGGAGCTTTCCAGAGCAAACCGGTCCCGTCTCTTAAAGGAATTGAGACAATGGTATGAAACGCGACAGAAATAAAACATCCGGTGTCTGACCGGAGAAAGGAACTGATAATGGAGAATTTTGATTTAGATCTGCGTTCCATCCAGGAAGCCAGAAATCTGGCCCGTCAGGGTGAGGAAGCAGCAAAGAAAATGGCCACTTATACAAGTGAGCAGATTGACAAAATTTTAAAAAGCATGGTAGAAGCAGCAGAAGAGCATGCGGCCTGTCTGGGAAGAATGGCAGTGGAAGAGACCGGCTTCGGAAATGCAGTTCATAAGGCATATAAAAACCATGCGGCGTCTACATTATTATATGAAGATATCCGTGATATGAAAACCGTAGGCATTATCTCCGAGGATCGTGCCAGAGGTACCATGGATGTAGCTGCTCCGGCAGGATTGATCATGGGCATTGTTCCATCTACCAATCCTACCTCTACCGTAATTTACAAATCCATCATTGCTATTAAGGCTGGAAATGCAATCGTATTTTCTCCCCATCCATCCGCAGCCAAGTGTACTTTAAGGGCAGCAGAGGTAATGCGTGACGCAGCTGTTAAGGCAGGCGCTCCGGAGGGCGTGATCAGCTGCATTACAACACCTACCATGGCGGCAACTAATGAATTGATGCACTGCAAAGAGGTGGCTCTTATCATCGCAACCGGCGGCCCGGGAATGGTTAAGGCAGCCTACAGTGCAGGAAAGCCGGCCATCGGCGTAGGCGCAGGAAACTCCCCTGCATACATTGAACGTACAGCAGACGTTAAGGCGGCAGTAGACGCTATTATTGCCAGCAAGACCTTTGACAATGGAACCATCTGTGCTTCTGAGCAGTCGATCATCTGCGAGCGCTGTAACCATGATGAGGTGGTTGCAGAGTTAAAACGCCATGGAGCTTACTTTATGACAAAGGAAGAGACCGACAAGGTATGCCGTCTGCTCTTTAAGAACGGCCATGCAATGAATGCCAAGTTCGTAGGACGCAGTCCGGAGGTGATCGGACAGGCAGCCGGGATTTCTGTTCCGGCAGGAACCACGGTTCTGATCGGAGAACAGGGCGGCGTAGGCGAGGGATATCCTCTTTCCTATGAGAAGCTTACAACAGTTCTGGCATTTTACACCGTAGAAAACTGGGAAGAAGCCTGCAAGCTCAGCATTGACCTTTTACAGAACGGTATCGGTCATACCATGAGCATCCATACCAATGATCAGGAACTGGTTCGCAAGTTTGCCATGAAGCCGGCTTCCCGTATCCTTGTAAATACCGGAGGCAGCATGGGCGGAACCGGAATCAGCACAGGACTGAATGTAGCCTTTACCTTAGGCTGCGGAACCTGCGGCGGAAGCTCTGTTTCCGAAAATGTAAGCCCCTTAAATCTGATCAATGTAAAGAAGGTTGCTTATGGATTAAAGAACTGCTCTACCCTTCTTAAAGATGACAGAACCTTCCGCAATCCGGAGAAGGCGCAGGAAGTACAGGCTAGCTGCTCTCAGAATACAGCTTCTTCCCAGAGCTTTAGCCCGGCTGATATCGTGGCATCCTTTGAACGCCGCCAGGGCGGGTGCTGCTGTGGGGCTGCTGTTCAGGAATCCAGCATTGATACGGCAGAACAGTTAAAAGAGGCCTCTGTTAAGGGATTTACAGATGACGCCCATCTGGCTGATCTGGTACGCCAGCTGATTGCATCCATGAACGAATAAGGAGGCAGAACATGAATCAGTGTGAAGAACTGCTTAAGCTTTTAATGGAAGCGGTACAGCAGGAAGGGCAGAAAAAGGAAGAACCCTGTGCCAATGGGGGGATTCCGGTAGGTGTTTCCAACCGCCATGTCCATCTGTCTCAGGCTGACTTAGACCGCCTGTTTGGTCCGGGATATGAGCTGACCAAGATGAAGGATCTTTCCCAGCCGGGGCAGTATGCCTGCAAGGAAATGGTTACGGTCTGCGGCCCTAAGGGAGCGATCGAAAAGGTACGCATCCTGGGTCCGGTACGCCGGGAAACACAGGTAGAAATACTGGCAGGAGACGGCTTTAAGCTGGGAGTAAAAGCTCCGGTACGGCTTTCCGGAGATCTGGATGGAACACCGGGAATTACCCTGGTGGGCCCGAAAGGTTCTGTACAGACAGAAAAAGGCGTAATGGTTGCTCAGAGGCATATTCATATGCTTCCGGCTGACGCAGAGCGCTTTGGCGTCCATGACGGACAGGTTGTAGATCTGGAGGCAGAAGGCCCCAGAGGAGGTATTTTAAGAAATACGGCAATCCGTGTGACTGCACAGTCGCAGCTGGAATGCCACCTGGATATGGAGGAGGCAAATGCTTTCGGTCTGGGAGGAACTTCCGTGGTACATATCCATTGCTAAACTATATTGGAAGTCTTCGGCTGAAAATGGCTGGACTGTAATCATGTGAACTAAAAAATTAAGATAAATCAGGAGGAAATAATCATGAAGTATGATGCATTAGGAATGATCGAGACAAAGGGACTGGTAGGCTCTATTGAGGCAGCAGATGCTATGGTAAAGGCAGCAAATGTTACCCTGATCGGCAAGGAATTCGTAGGCGGCGGCCTTGTTACTGTTATGGTACGCGGCGATGTAGGCGCAGTTAAGGCAGCTACAGATGCAGGCGCAGCAGCAGCTCAGAGAGTAGGAGAGCTTGTTTCCGTTCATGTAATCCCACGTCCACATGCAGAGGTAGAGACCATTCTTCCTTCCGTAAAGGAGAACTAAAACGTATTAAAGATAAGAAAGGCCGCAGCCGGATGAGTCCTGGCTGCGGTCTTTTTGCGCCTGTGTTTTGATGTTATATGGCTTTTAAATAGATTGTATTCTTTAAATCCGTGCGATCCCTTCCTCTACAGCCACATCAGCTACCGCTTTTGCAACTACGTCGGCTACCGCCTTGTTTAACGGGGAGGGAATGATATTATCTTCTGTAAGCTCCTCATCAGAAACCATGCCGGCAATGGCATAGGAGGCTCTCTGCTTCATGGATTCAGTGATCTCTCTGGCACGGACGGAGAGAGCACCTTTAAATACGCCCGGAAATACCAGTACATTGTTGATCTGGTTGGGGAAATCGGAGCGGCCGGTTCCTACGACTGCAGCGCCTCCTTCCAAGGCCTCGTCGGGCATAATCTCCGGTGTGGGGTTTGCCATGGCAAAGACGATACCCTTATTCATGGAGGCAACCATTTCCTTTGTCACCAGTCCGGGACGGGATACGCCGATAAAGGCGTCCGCATTTTTTAAAGCGTCGGCCAGAGTGCCATGCTCGTGATCCAGATTGCTGATATGGGAAATTTCTTCCTGGCCAGGATTTAAGCCCTCGTCGCCTTCGCAGATAATACCATTGATATCGCAGAGGATCACATTTCCAAAGCCCATATTGATCAGATGTTTTCCGATGGCAATGCCTGCGGCTCCTGCTCCGTTAATTACCACACGAAGCGTTCCCATTTCTTTTCCTGTTACCTTGATGGCGTTTAACAGGGCGGCTGCCACAACGATAGCGGTGCCGTGCTGGTCATCATGGAATACAGGGATATCGCACAGCTCCTTTAAACGGCGCTCAATCTCAAAGCATCTGGGAGCGGCAATATCCTCCAGATTGATGCCGCCGAAGCTTTTGGAAATCAGATGTATGGTCTGTACAATGGTATCTGTGTCCTTGGAGTCAATGCAGAGAGGGAATGCATCCACATCTGCAAATTCCTTAAACAGGGCGCATTTTCCTTCCATAACCGGCATACCGGCTGCAGGGCCGATATCTCCCAGACCCAAAACAGCCGTACCGTCTGTGATGACGGCTACCAGGTTGGAGCGGCGGGTCAGCTTAAAGGACTGCTCGTAATCCTTTGCGATCACCCGGCAGGGCTCGGCTACGCCCGGAGTGTAGGCTAAAGAAAGATCCTCTCTTGTTTCGATTTTTTTGCGGGAAACGACCTCGATTTTTCCGTTCAGGTCGTAATGCATCTGCAGGGATGCCTGATTGATATCCATGATTTTGTTCCTCCTGTAAAATAAAATGTGCTCTGGGAGCAGAGTGTTTATACCATAGCTTCGGGTTTGAATACCTGATCGAATTCCTCTTCCGTGAGAAAGCCCAGAGATACGCAGGCTTCCTTCAGGGAAATATTTTCCTTATAGGCTTTTTTTGCGGTTTTAGCCGCATTTTCATAGCCGATATGCGGATTAAGGCAGGTCACAAGCATCAGGGAACGACGGAGATTTTCATCCATCTTTTCACGGTTGGGCCGGATGCCGGATACGCAGTTATTATTAAAGGAAATCAGTGCGTCGGTTAAAAGACGGACAGACTGGAGAAAATTGTAAATACATACGGGCATAAATACATTTAATTCAAAGTTTCCCTGAGAGGCAGCAATGCCTACAGCCGTATCATTTGCCATAACCTGAACCGCCACCATAGTGACAGCCTCGCACTGAGTCGGATTTACCTTTCCCGGCATAATGGAGCTTCCGGGCTCATTTTCCGGGATAAAGATTTCACCCAGTCCGCAGCGGGGGCCGCTGGAAAGCCAGCGGATATCATTTGCGATCTTCATCAGATTGGCTGCCAGGCCTTTTAAGGCGCCGTGGGCAAATACCAGCTCGTCCTTGCTGGTGAGAGAGTGGAACTTGTTGGCTGCGGTGACAAATTCTTTTCCTGTGAGCTCGGAAACTGCTTTTGCCACTTCCGTATCAAAGCCTTTTGGGGCGTTTAAGCCGGTGCCTACGGCAGTGCCGCCCAGAGCCAGCTCCCGAAGTCCCTTAAGGCTTAAGGCAAGCATTTCCTTTGATTTTTCCAGCATATTTTTCCAGCCGCTGATCTCCTGGGAAAAGGTGATGGGAGTGGCGTCCTGAAGATGGGTGCGCCCGGTTTTGATGATACCCTCATTTTCCTTCATCAGGCGGTCAAAGGTGGAGATTAAAAGATCCAGAGCAGGAAAGAGCCTGTCCTCGATTTCGGCTGCCGCAGCAATGTGCATGGCAGTGGGGAAGGTGTCATTGGAACTCTGGGACATATTGGAGTGGTCGTTGGGGTGGAGCAGCTTCTTTCCGGCGATTTCATTTCCCCGGTTGGCGATGACCTCGTTTACATTCATATTAGACTGGGTGCCGCTTCCGGTCTGCCATACAGCCAGAGGGAAATGACCGTCAAGCTTTCCTGCCAGAATCTCATCACAGACTGCAGATATGAGGGAAAGGCGTGTTTCATCCAGCTTTCCCAGACGGTGATTGGCCATGGCCGCTGCCTTTTTCAGGATCGCAAATGCCCGTATTATCTCCATAGGGATCTTTTCTGCTCCGATTTTAAAGTTTTCAAAGCTGCGCTGGGTCTGAGCCCCCCAATAACGGTCTGCAGGAACCTGGATTTCTCCCATGGAATCGTGTTCAGTACGGTACTGCATGATTTGTTAGCCTCCTTGCGTGTACGTCGTAATATTTTTGATAACAGTATACCACACATGAAGTTGTTTGAAAATAATTTACTTTATTTTCTCGAACTGTTCGCAAGATATGGACTTTCAAACTTTAATATGTTAAAATAACTGAGTGCAGATTATATAAATAAAAAGTCATAAAGCAATAAGGAGAATATAGATATGAATAAAAAAATTAAAACAGAAGCAGTGGATCATTTGTTTGATGCGATTCTTACCCTGAAAACACCGGATGAGTGCTATAAGTTCTTTGAAGACGTATGCACCATCAATGAACTTTTGTCCCTTTCCCAGCGCTATGAGGTGGCAAAAATGCTCAGGGAAGGGCAGACCTATCTGGAGATTGCGGACAGGACCGGAGCCTCTACCGCTACCATCAGCCGTGTAAACCGTTCTTTAAATTACGGAAGTGACGGCTATGATATGGTGTTTGGGCGTCTGCATCTGGGAGAAGATACGGACGGGGAGTAGGGGGTCACTTATAAAGTGGGTTAAAAACAGCACGGGCTTTCTTTTGTGACGGGCATGTGCTGTTTCTTTTGTTGGAGATTGCGGAAACTGCAGGATTATCCTAAATTATTCACGGAACAGTATTTGAATTGATAACAGTACCATGAATCTGAAAATTGATCCATGCAGCCATAACATCACTCAATTAACCCGTCAAAAGGGTATAAAATCCCTGTGGCAGAGTTC
>NZ_DBMACH010000018.1:0-65548 GCF_057861365.1 Enterocloster sp. | reverse complement strand
TGGAGCTGACTGATACTAATCGGTCGAGGGCTTGACCAGAAGGTTTAGGGAAAACGGTTGTGGCTTGGTTGTTCAGTATGTGGTTTTGAAGGTATATGTGAGAGAAGTTATTCCTCGATAGCTCAGTCGGTAGAGCAAACGGCTGTTAACCGTTGGGTCGTAGGTTCGAGTCCTACTCGGGGAGTTTATTTTCATATACAAGTGAATTAGCGTTAAGGCCCCATGGTCAAGCGGTTAAGACATCGCCCTTTCACGGCGGTAACAGGGGTCCGAATCCCCTTGGGGTCATTGAATAATATAAGTTAATATGGCGACATAGCCAAGCGGTAAGGCAAAGGTCTGCAACACCTCTATCACCGGTTCGATTCCGGTTGTCGCCTCTTTTGGAATCACAGAAATGTGGTTCCTTTTTTGTTGCTGTACATGCTCTCAGCTATCCATCATAACATAAAAAATGCGGAATAAATGTAGTAGAATCTGGCAAAAATAGGAACATAAATAGTTTGAAGAAGGAGAGCAGCGCTATGAATAAGTATTCAGGAACAAAGACGGAACAGAACTTGAGGACTGCATTTTCAGGAGAATCAGAAGCCAAAAATAAGTATACTTTTTTTGCTTCTGTGGCTAAGAAAGAGGGGTATGAGCAGATTGCCGCTCTGTTCCAGAAAACAGCAGATAATGAGAGGGAGCACGCAAAGCTGTGGTTTAAGGAATTAAACGGTATTGGAGATACGGCAGAAAATTTAAAATCAGCGGCCGAGGGTGAAAACTACGAGTGGACAGATATGTATGCCGGTTTTGCAAAGACTGCGGAGGAAGAGGGGTTTACGGAGCTGGCCGCTAAATTTCGGCTGGTTGCAGAGATTGAGAAACATCATGAAGAGCGTTACAGAGCACTGCTTAAAAATGTAGAGCTGGCAGAGGTATTTGCAAAGAGCGAGGTAAAGGTTTGGGAATGCCGCAACTGCGGTCATATTATGGTTGGAATGAGTGCTCCAAAGGTATGTCCGGCCTGCAATCATCCTCAAGGTTACTTTGAGATCCATGTGGAGAATTATTGATGATCCAGAACGGGTGGATTTGTTTTAACTTCCCCCCTTTCCATATCCTCTGTCATATGGTAAGATAGTAAAATGCCTGAACAGTCCCATCAGGCGCACTAGAAAATGACAGGATGATGGAAATGAATTATATTGTATTTGATCTGGAATGGAACCAGAGTCCCGAGGGGAAGGAGCGCTCAGACAGGTACCTGCAGTTTGAGATTGTGGAGATTGGGGCGGTGAAGCTGGATCAGAACCGGAAGCCTATAGGGGAGTTTCGCCGCCTGGTCAAGCCACAGGTTTATGAGGAGCTTCATTTTAAGATACAGGAAGTAACGGGGCTGGAGATGGAGCTGCTTCTGAGAGAAGGGCAGCCTTTTGAGCAGGTAATCCGGGAGTTTTTAGAATGGTGCGGACCGGAGGAATACCGTTTCTGCTCCTGGGGGCCTATGGATCTGACAGAGCTGGAGCGGAATATTGCCTACTATGGGATGGAAATTCCCTTTGAGAGACCACTGTTGTATTACGATATACAGAAGCTGTATTCTCTGGAGTATGGAGATGGCAAAAGCAGGGCAGCTTTGGATCAGGCAGTTTGCGAGCAGGATTTGGCAGATGAGGGAGGATTTCATCGGGCATTCAATGACGCCCTCTATACGGCAGAAATTTTTGGGAAAATAGATATGGAGCGGTTTGGACCATATGTGTCTGTGGACTATTATCAGCTGCCTGAATCTGGAAAGAGCTATCGGCTGTCTTTCCCGGAATATTCTAAACTTGTTTCTGCAGAGTTTGAGACAAAAGAGGAGCTGATCAAGAATAAGGAGGTCAGTGATCTGGTATGCATCAAATGCCGGCGGATGCTCAGAAAAAAGATCCGTTGGTTTTCTTACGGACAGCGGTTTTATTTTGCTATGGGGATTTGCCCGGAGCATGGATATATGAAGGGAAAGATCCGGGTAAAGAAGTCAGAGCGGGAGCTTTACTATGGAGTAAAGACGGTTAAGGCTGCTTCGGAAGAGGATCTGGAACTGCTGGTTCAGAAACGGGAAGATAATAAGAGAAAGAGAAAAAGTCTGCCTAAGAAGTGATGGGCAGACTTTTTTATAGAAGTAAGGAAAATAGTTATCACGTTTGCGGAAACGGAAAGACTATTCCTCCCGCATCCGGTATCCTACGCCAATTTCTGTAAATATGTATTGGGGTTCTGCGGGATTTTCTTCCAGCTTGCGGCGGATATGGGCCATGTTGACACGCAGGATCTGATTATCATTGTCCGCATAAGGCCCCCATATTTTGGTGATAATGGATTCGTAGGTCATAACACGGCCCGCATTTTGAGCCAGCAGACAAACCAGCTTATATTCAATCTGGGTCAGGTGTACTTCCTGACCCTTTACTTTTACCAGACGACGTTCAAAATCAATCGAGAGATCGCCGACTTCATACAGATGGGATGTATGAGTATGGCTTCTTTGGGCATGGCGCAGGGCAGTACGGATCCTGGCTAAGAGCTCTCCGGTTCCAAAGGGTTTGGTTAAATAGTCATCAGCGCCCATATCCAGTGCTGTTACTTTGCTGTTTTCCATGGTACGGGCAGAAATGACAATGATAGGGGTAGTACTCCAGATACGCACATTCTGGATAATATCCAGTCCATCCATATCAGGAAGTCCAAGATCCAGAAGAATCAGATCAGGATGGTTTGAATTGATGTGCTGCAGTCCGTCCCTTCCGGTGTTAGATGTGATAACACGGTAGCCTTCGGGTTCCAATATACGGCTGATGAAGCTGCAGATATTTTTTTCATCTTCAATGATAACAATGGTTGCTTTTGTTGACATATCAGTATTCCCTCCAATCAGGTAGTGTGAAAGTAAACATGGCGCCTTTAGAATGGTTGGCAGCCTCAATGGAGCCGCCATGTGCATTTATAATGGTTTTACAGATCGAAAGTCCGATTCCCATCCCTTTGTGGCCGTCACCCTTGGGGTTAGAGCAGGCGCCTCCGCCGTCAAAGAGTGTGGGAAAACGGTCGGGATCAATGCCGTTTCCATAGTCTTTGATCGTGACAGAAAGGATTTTATCATGAATGGCAGCTGTCAATTCGATGGGCTCCTGGCTGTTTCCGTGGAAGGCGGCATTTTCAAGCAGGTTATTGATGACCTGTTCAATGAGCTTTGCATCCATGGGAACCATAATAAAGGCATCGGGAACACTTACATGAACCACAGCCAAGGGAAAGCGCTTGCGAAATCGCTGGACTGCCTCAGAAATGACTTCCTCCAAGGGCTCTTCAGTCTTTACCACAGCAGGTGCACCGTCCGTATCCTGAATCCGGGTAACGGACAGGAGATTTTCGACCATATTTAAGAGCCATTGAGCATCCTCTTCAATATTTGAAATCAGTTGACGCTGTTCCTCCGCTGTCATGGTATTTTGCTGTTCGAGACAGGCAACGCTGGAGCCTATGATTGTGGTAAGAGGCGTTCTCAGATCGTGGGACACAGCCCTCAGAAGGTTAGCCCTCATGGTTTCTTTTTCTGCATTCATCAGTTTTTTGTCCTGCTCACGGATCAGATTTGTCTGGCGGGAAATCATGATGCAGATGCTGCTGGTAAAACAGGAGATAAATGCCATCCCGAAAAAGGTAAGGGGATAGCCGCTGAGAGTAAAATTCAGCTTCATGTAGGGCACAGAGAAGGCATAATTTACCCAAAAGACACTGTACAGGGAAGCGATAATGCCTGCGCCGTAGCAGCTGGTAGCGCAGGCATGAAGGATGATAGCAAGGATATAGACAATGGATACATTGATCAGATTGTCTGTGAAATGAAACATCAGGCTGGAAACCAGAGTTGCTGCTGCCATATAAATGATGGTGGTAGGAAGGGTCCGTACGGTTTCCACAACAGACTGTTTCAGGTGAAATGGTTCTCTGGGGAGAGGGGAATGGGAGTGAAGCATGGTCGGAAGTCCTTATCTCAGTGTAGTAAAGTTTACAGGCTATCTGCGGCGGTTTTTTCGGAACGAGCGCCCTTTTGTCCGCCTGCGGGGGCGGTAGGAGGGTATAGAGCTTCTCTTTTTGGACAGCATCTGATCAAAATCCGAGGAGGAGAAGCCCATATCTTCTAACCGTTCTAAGCGTCTCTGCCGGCGGCGCATCAGATCCTCCTGTTCTTTCTGCCTGTTATGAAGAAAGAGGAAGATTCCTGCGCCGAGAATAACAGCAAAACCGCCGGCAAGAGAGACTGCCAGCCACAGGGAAAGGCCAAAAAGTGTGCCTTTGTCTTCCGTACCTGCAGCATCCGGCTGTGCAGAGCGCCTTTGGATCTGTAGGACAGGATCGGGGGACTCTGTTTCAGATGGAACCGATGCTTTCGATGGAGCCGTCGAAAGATTGGCTGCATCAGAAGACTCAGAGAGAGCGGCGTCTGAAGAAATGACCGTATCCGGCGCACTTATCCGGTTAACCTGAGCCGTTGTGCACAAATATACCTGTCCTGTTTCATGACCCTCATAGGTATAGGAAATGCGGGCAATGGCATGTTTTGGAGCATCCTGGCCGAGTTCGTAGGACAGACTGGGAGTCAGATCGGAAAATACGGCTTCCCTGGGAAGGATTACCCGGCTGTCTGGATCAAGGGACAGGGAAATGCTGTCCTTTGCGGTCATTCCTGCAATGGTCATGTCATTTTCCAGAGAGCGGTAGGTGGTTTCGTGGTCTGCGGCCTTTAAGGACTGAAAATTGGAAAAACCAAAGTCGAAAAGAGCTTTTGTATCCCGGTAATGAGACTGATGGCCGTTCAGAACAACAGCAATCAGAGTAATACCGTCACGTTCGGCACAGGTTACCAGGGTATTTCCTGCCAGGGAGGTGTATCCTGTTTTTCCGGCAAAGGCTCCCGGATAGGTAACAGATGTATTTTGTTTTACCATGTTATGGTGGTTGGCAACATAGCCGCCCTCAGCATTTTTTTTGGTAGGCGCCATCTGGTAGCTGCGTGTGCCACTGATTTCCACAAAATCAGGATTTTTGATGGCTTCCTGTGTGATCAGCGCCATGTCGTGAGCTGTGGTGTAGTGATTTTCGTCATTTAAGCCGCTGGGATTGGCAAAATTACTTCCTGTACAGCCCAGGCTCCTGGCTTTTTGATTCATGAGCTCTGCAAAAGCTTCTCTGGAACCGCTTACATGACAGGCCAGAGCATTGGCGCTCTCATTGGCAGAGGCTAAAAGCAGAGCATAGAGGCAGTCGCGGACGGTCAGCACATCGCCCTCGTCAATTCCTGCGGAGCTGCTTCCTGCCTCTACATTGTACACGTCATCATGGGAGAAAGTAACCATTTCATCCAGCTCACATTCCTCCAGTACGATCAGCGCTGTGAGGATTTTGGTGATACTGGCCGGATAATAGGCCTGATTTTCATTTTTTCCATATAGAATGCTTCCGGTGTCAGCATCCATCAGGATACCGCCGTCTGCTTCAATGGAAACGCCGGTGGGCCAGGGAACGGCTGCCGCAGCTGTAATAGGCGTAAAGCTCAGAATCAGGCTAAGGCATATAAAAAAGGGAAAAAGTCGTTTCATACGTTACACTCCTATGGGCGGTGCTTGTGTTTCAGAGTTAAAGCCAGACAGACTGCAAACAGGATAAGAGACAGGCTGCCAAAGGTAAATGCAATCCGTCCGGCTGTGTCCATAAAAAAGCCTTCAGGCACAATATTGATCAGCATATCGGTGGACGGATCCAGGATCCACAGATCGTTGCTAAAGAAAATATGGTGGAACATAATAAAATATTTTGTAAAATCGGTGGAGATGATGGCAGCCAGGGCCGCGATCAGACCGAAAAACAGCCCGGTTCCCAGGCAGACGGAAGGAGGAAGAAGGCGTTTCATATCAGCCTTTGTAACTGCCATAAAGACAAGGGCAGAGGCACACAGAACCAGACATACCCTCCGGATGGAGATGGCTGCCAGAAACAGTCCCTGAACATCCTCCATATGGGCGATTTCTCTGGCATTGAAAAACTCCCGCTCCTGTCCGTCCATGACGGTCATCACATGAAGATCTTCACGGTCTCCCCGCAGATAATCCATCATCTCATCTGTTACTTCTAACAGATCTTCCATGGTCATGGCAGGAAGATCCTTAAGTACCTCATATTTTGTGTATTCTTTTTCAAAATATCCGGGTGTCCAGTATACGACAGCTTCTATGGAGGTGATAAACAGGACGATCATCAGGCAGAATGCCATCAGAATGCCGGTCAGGCGGTGAAGATATTTCATATCGGGAAGTCCTCCTTTGGGATGGGTATGGTTTTGATTCACATAAAAGAAAAAGCCCGACTTCGCAGCTTGCTGACGATCTGCAGAGTCCGACCTTTAAACGCGCCTTTATAAATCACTAAGGGCTGCATACGTTATTAAAAAGACGCATAAACTACCTATTTTATATCATGTAATAGGAGAGTTGTCAATGTTGAAACTTTATGAAAAAAGCCATATCAAACATTTGCCGGGATACGGGCGGGTTTGGTATGGCTTTTGTTTGGATGTAAAAGGATTTAATGAAGCTCAGGCCAGAATTCTTTGTTGGCTTCGATCATGTCATCTAGGATCTTTTTGGCAACCAGAAGGCTGGGGACAGTTTTTGAGAGGGTAAATGCCATCAGTGCTTTTTCGTAGGAATGCTCGATGGCTGCCTCAACTACCAGCTTTTCAACTGCTTCCTGCTGCTCGATCAGACCCTTATAGAAGGTAGGAATCTCACCTACACGCACAGGTTCAGCTCCGCGGTCTGTAATATAGGCAGGAATTTCAACCATGGCATCGTCAGGCAGATTCTCAATCGCCCCCCTGTTTTCTACCATTACAAGGTAGCGCTTGCGCAGGTCGAAGGCCAGGCTCATTGCTACGTCTACGATAAATTCGCCGTGTACGCCGCCAAAGAATTTGGTCAGATCGACTTCTTTTCCTGCGCGGTAATCTGCTACTGCATCAAAAATCCTTTTTTCGCGGCCTTCCATTACCTCGTTGGCGCGGGTGTGGTTGGGATTGCTGCTTTCAACCACTTCATCGCCCAGAAGATAATACTGCATATAGGTATTTGGCAGATAATCATGGAATGCAGAGCAGATATGTCTGGAATTGGCATATGTATGAAGCCAGGAGGGATCACTGTGCATTACATCGCTCTTTTCATTTTTGGGCATATATCCGTTTTCTGCCACATAGGACTTTAATTCCTCTGTTACGTCGGTTCCATTGAGGCGCACTTTGGTGAACCATCCGAAATGGTTCAGGCCGAAATAGTCTACTTCCAGATCATGGCGGTCACAGCCCAGAATCTCAGCCATGTTTCTCTCGATTGCCACAGGCATATCGCAGATATTCAGGATGCGGGCATGAGGACGCAGGCGGAAGGTGGCTTTTGCCACAATCGCAGCCGGATTAGAGTAGTTAACGATCCAGTAAGTAGGCTTTGCATACTTTTCGCAGTAGTCAATCAGTTCTACCATAGGGTAAATGGTACGCAGGCCGTAAGCAAGACCGCCGGGGCCGCAGGTTTCCTGGCCTACTACGCCGTATCTTAACGGAATCTTCTCATCCTGTTCGCGCATGGCGTACAGTCCTACACGCATCTGTGCAAAGATAAAATCTGCATCTGTCATGGCGGTTTCCGGGTCTGTGGTAAGAGTCAATTTTACATCCGGATCAAACATCTCTACTACATGGCGGACGATAACGCCCACGTCTTCCTGACGTTTGGCATTGTTATCATAGAGAACCAGTTCATTGAGTTTAAAACGGTCTTTCTGTACCAGAAGACTTTTGACGATTCCCGGAGTGTAGGTGCTGCCGCCTCCGGCGATGACAAGTTTAAATGTTTTCATTATATACCTCCTGAGTGATTACAAGTGAGTTATTCTTCACGTCCAAGGGCTTTTTCGACGATGGAACGTTTTTTGCTGACAACAGGGCCATAGATAATTTGTATATTATTTCCTTTTACAACAAGACCAGCTGCTCCTGTTGGGGCAAACCATTCTTTATCCTTTACAACAGAGGCGTCTTTTACCTCTACGCGCAGACGGGTCATGCAGTTTCCGATATTTTCAATATTGTCAGGTCCGCCCAGTCCCTCGATGATGCGGGCTGCGGTTTCAGCATCAGCTTCTTTCTTTGCTTCTGCTTTATTTCCGGAGCGGATCTGGGATTTTACTGCTGCTGCATTGGCAGCCAGGTCGATTACATCCTCGCCGTCTTCGCGTCCCGGTGTTTTCAGGTTGAATTTCACGATCAGGAAACGGAAGAGGAAATACATTACAACGATCTCAATCAGACCTGCAACTACATACATAGGCCAGTGTGTCCGTCCGATTCCTGCCGGAAGGTTCAGTACAAGGAAGTCGATAATGCCGTTGGTAGCACAGACACGGACATTTAACAGATATACGATCATCTGGAACAGTCCGTCCATGACAGAGTAGATGACCCACAGCATGGGAGCTGCAAACAGGAAGGTAAACTCCAGTGGCTCTGTTACGCCTACTAAAGAGGCAGTAAGTGTGGCCGGGATAACCTGAGCCTTTGTGGCGGCCTTTTTCTCTTTTTTGGCAGTAGCGATGAAAGCCAGAGCAACACCGATGACGCCAAAGGTCTTCATAAGTCCATAGGTTAAGAATCGGGCAGAGTCGGGCATGGAAGCAACAGCAGGGTCGCTGAGAAGAGCCAGGAAAACAGGCTTTGCGCCTACGATCTGCTCTCCGCCAATGATCATGCTGTCTCCGATTGCGGAATAGAGGAAGGGAGACCATACCAGATGATGGAGGCCGGTAGGGATCAGAATACGGTTTAAAAATCCATACAGGAATACTCCAAATGCGCCAGCGCCTGCCATAATGCCTGTGAGGGCATTGATTGCTGCAGCTGCAACAGGCCAGATATAGGCAGCTGCCAGTGCCAGCACTAATACAATGGGAAGAAGCACGATAAATACGAACTTGCTGTTTCCATACATAGCCATGGCACCCTTAAATTCAGTGTCAATAAAGCGGTTGTGGACTAAGGCTACGATTACGCCCAGGATCATGCCCAGGAATACGCCCATGTCTGTTACATGGTAGCCAAGACAGATCGTCTGGCCTGTACCGTAGAGTGCGCTGGCAGTATCACCTTCCGCCATCAGTCCCGCAACACTGAGCCAGCGAGAGTTGGCTGCAAGCCAGATCAGATAACTGACAAGTGATACGAATGCGGCGTCCGCTTTTTTCTTTTTTGCAAGACTCATTGAGACGCCTACACAGAACAGGATTCCAAGATTGCCGATTACTGCGCTGACTCCGCCATTGATAAATTTTCCAGCTGTATATAAGATACCCCCCTCTGATACAAATGCTGTGTTGCACATTACAGAAGACAGAGCCTGGAGCATACCGGCAATAGGTAAGAACAGAACAGGGCCCATCAAAGCTTTGGAAAAGCTCTGCATGGCGTTCATAACTTTTGCTTTCATGATTCATTCTCCTTTTTCATTCGTTTTCTGTCGGAAGGCGCCATTCCGTTTCGATGTTTGAATTATATCATTTTGAATAAAAAAATCTACTATTTTGTGATAGTTTTAAACATATTCACATAGATTGAAACATGTTTCATTAATGAAATCGGATGTAATGAGAATTGGTTGCGCAGATGGACAGAGTATCGTATAATTTCAGTGAAAATTACACAAAATATGGGTTTGGGATAAAATAGAGGGAATGAGAGATGAAACACGATATTTATAAGCTGGCAGAACAATATCATTTAAATGAAAGTGAACAGCAGATGTTTCAGTCGCTTTTAGAGGCGGCAGACCAGAATATACAGTACAGCGTAAGGGAGTTTGCAGCACGGAATTACGTTTCGCCGGCAGCACTGATCCGTCTGAGTAAAAAGATGGGATATACTGGTTATACGGATATGGTATATCGACTGGGATTTCTGGTACAGAATGAGATAAATAATAAGAATCATGAGTCAGATATTACAGCTTTTATCGGAGAGATACCATTTGAAAAAATGAATCGTTTTCCGGAACTTCTGAAAAAACACAGACATAATCCCATTTTGATTACAGGTACCGGATTCTGTGCCCCCTTAAGGGATTTTTTTGTGCGCAAGCTTCTGGTTATGGGTTACTGTGCCATTGGATCGAATAATTATGAGGTATATGAGGGAAATGCCCTTTCGGCAGGAATGGTAATTGCTATTAGCAAAAGCGGCACAACAGACACGATTATTAAGCCTGTCCGGGATGCCTGCGCACATGGAATTGATGTGGTGGCTTTTACGGGAGGAGCCCATTCTATGATTGCTGATATGGCAGAATTATCATTTGTACTTTTGGATGATAAAATATTAGATGATCGGAATCTTACAGCTAATTATTTTTATGCAAGAGTTCTTATTCTATTTGAGTATCTGATGGATATGACATGGGAAACAGAATAAAGTATAAGATAAAAACAGGACGCCGCACTGCAAATGATCGGTTTATGATCGTAATTGCTGTGCGGAGTTTGTTTTTTAGAGTTTATGTTAATGAGTTAATGTGTATTTTCAGGATGATCCGCATAAATTTTCCCCATCATTTTCCAGGCAATCACTGCGGCTATAAGCTCTGCTATGGGGAAGGAGATCCAGATGCCTGCGGGTCCCATAAAGCGTGAGAGAATCCATCCCAGAGGAACAATGATTACAAGCTGGCGCAGAAGGGAGATGATCAGGGAAGGGCGTCCCTGTCCCAGAGCCTCAAAAACTCCGGCTGCTATGAAAGCCACAGAGGAAATCAAAAAACTGGGGCCGATCATGCGCAGGGCTTCTGTCCCATACTGCATCAGCTCCGGATCTGCATCAAAAATACGCAGAATCGGGCCGGGAAAGAAAATGGATGCAATTGTTCCGGTGAGTGTAACAACGGTTACCAGGCCAAGGCTGCAGCGAATGGTACTGCGGACCCTGTCATGGCGTTCGGCTCCATAGTTATACCCGATAATGGGACGCATTCCCTGGAGAAGGCCGTTGCAGGGAAGGTTTACAAAGGTTTGGAGTTTAAAATACAGTCCAAAGGCTGCTACATAGACGCTTCCAAAGGTAGTCAGGATTCCATTTAAAATGCCGGTTAACAGGGAAGGCATGGCTAAAAGCAGACTGGATGGAATTGCAATACTATAAATAGAACGAATCAGTTCGCGGTTCAGATTCATAAGTCTGGGCCGAATGGATACGCCCAGATTGGTTTTTAAATACACAAGAATATATAGAAGCAACGCCCCAAACTGGCCGATCACTGTTGCAACGGCAGCGCCGGATACACCCATGGCGGGAGCGCCGAACCAGCCGAAAATAAGGATCGGATCTAAAACAATGTTGATCAGACAGCCGCTTGCCATGAGAAACATGGTGGTTTTCATCCGCCCTACACCCTGAAAGAGTTTTTCCATGTACATTTGCAGAACTTGACCGGAAGAGAGACAGAGCACAATGAACGTATAGCTGCAGGCCCATTCGAATATTTGGGGATTATCTGTAAACATCCCAAGAAATGGTCTTGTAATAAAAATGCCCAGAGCAATAAATAACAGACAGTGTATCAGGGCCAGAGAGAGGCCGGCAGATGCCAGATGATCGGCCTTGTTCCTGTTTCCTGCTCCAAGACTCATGGAAATTAAGGAGCTGACACCTACGCCCAAGCCCACTCCAAGAGCCATGATGATATTCTGAAGAGGAAAGGCTAGTGAAACGGCAGTGATGGCATCTGTGCCCAGTCTCGATACCCAGATACTGTCTACAACGTTATAGAGAGAATTGATCAGCATGGACAGCATCACAGGCACTGCCATGGAAACAAGAAGAGGAAAAACCGGCTTTTCCAGCAAAAAACGTTGATTCTGTTCCATAATAAAACCTCCTGTAAGGACAAAAAAAGCCCTCCCGCCTGTTTTGATGCGGGAAGGCTTGCATGCCATTGATAAATGGAAAATGTATAAAATTATATGTTCGCAATAGAAAAGTCCGACCCCGCAGCCTCTAATATCTGCAAAATCAGACCTCTCAGTGCGCCTCCAGGGACTCGAACCCTGGACAAATAGATTAAGAGTCTACTGCTCTACCAGCTGAGCTAGAGGCGCATGTCTATGTGTTGTTGTGTGACACGATAGACATTATAGGGGATAGAAAGTTATTTGTCAATAGTTTTTTGAAAAATATTTACATCCATCTGATTATAAGGAATTTCAATGCCTGCAGCATCAAATTCCAATTTGGTTTTTTCGATAATCCGCCAGCGGGCGCTCCAGTAATCCTCTGTAGCGGCCCATCCACGGGAACCAATGATTACAGAGCTTTCAGCAAGCTCGCTTACATAAACAGTAATGGGTTCATCTTGAATGATTTGAGGATCTTCTCTGTAAATGCGTTCCAGAATCGATTTTGCCTGTTTTAAATCTGAAGAGTAGCTGATGCCTATAGTCAGATCAATGCGCCGCTTTTCCTGAGCTGTCACGTTGGTAATTACAGCATTTGACAGGGTGCCGTTAGGGATGGTGATTCGACGGTTGTCAACGGTGAGCAGGGTAGTGTATACAAGGCCGATATTTAAAACCTGCCCCTCTACCCCCTCGGATACAATATAGTCGTGGATCCCAAAGGGCCGCATGACCAGAATCAGGATACCTCCTGCAAAGTTTCCCAGACTTTCCTGCAGAGAAAGGCCGATTGCCAGAGTGGCGGAGCCCAGCAATGCGATGATGGAGGTCGATGGAATTCCTATTTTTTCCAGTGCCATAAAGATAACAATAGCATAGGTAATGGCATTTGCGAGAGAAATAAGAAATTTACTCAGGCTTAAATCCATATTCATACGGTCAAAGGTGCGTTTTAAAAACCGGCGGAGATAAAAGGCGATCCGGTTTCCGATAATGATGATGACAGCGGCATAGAGAACGCGGTAGCTGAGGGATAAAAGTCCGGGCGTCCATGAGCGGATCGTTTCTAAAATTGCATTGGGCTTTAACTGCTGAAGGTCTTCGTGAACCTCCTGCACAATGGCCTGTGTTTCCTCTAAGGTGGGGATCGAGGGAGTTTGTAGGGTGAAGTGTATCATTCAAATAACCTCCTGTTGTCTGATGGTGTAAAAATTATAGCATAAATAAAATCTGAAAGACAGGAAATAATGTCAGGACTGCTCCTGCAGCTGTTTTTGTATATGGCAGATATAGGACGCATATAAGCACAGCATATCATAAGAATTGGTCAGGTTGCGTCCGCAGATCTCCTGAATACGGTGCAGGCCCGGATACGCAGAGAGCTTGATGAAATGGGGATTCCCTATGAAGAGGTTGTGGGAACGGGAACCATAGCGACACTGAAGGGAAAAAAGGATCATCCGGTGATTGGTCTTCGCTGTGATATTGATGCGCTTTCCATAAAAGAAGCGAAGGAACTGCCGTACCGTTCTGAAAACGACGGGGTGATGCATGCCTGCGGTCATGACGGGCATATCAGTATGCTTTTGACAGCGGCGAAAGTATTGTCTGATCACAGGGACGAACTGAACTGTACAGTAAAACTGATTTTTCAGCCGGCTGAAGAGAAAACAAACGGCGCACTAAAAATGTTGGAGACTGGAAGAGTGGGACATCTGGATACAGTGGTAGTAAGTATCTGTACCTTCCATTCCGGAACCATGGCCAATATTTTTGCAGAGACAGCAGAATTAAGCGGAACTGTGAGAACCTTCAATCCGGAGCTTCGCAAACACTGGTCAATGGAGCTGTATTTTATGTACAGTATTTATTAGATGCACAGGAACAGTTTTAGCAGGCAGAAACTGCTGTACCGCAACGAGGTACGGCAGTTTTTTATGTACATGAAAATCAAGATATGATACAATATTGATAAATATTAAGAAATAGGAGAAGGGCTATGAATACATGCTTTTACAATATTCGTCTTCTGTCAATGGACAAAAATATAGAGATTATACCGGGAGAGGTATGGGTAGAGGGGAATCGGATTACTTATGCAGGTCCGTCGATGAGGGGGGATGAACCGCAGGTTTTGGGATCTGCCCCTCCTGTCTGGGATCGTGAAATCGATGGAAATGGCAATCTTCTCATGCCGGGCTTTAAAAATGCCCATACTCATTCCGCTATGACGTTTCTGCGTTCCTATGCAGATGACCTGCCGCTTATGGACTGGCTCCATACTCAGGTATTTCCTATGGAAGCAAAGCTGCAGCCGGGAGATGCATTCTGGCTGTCCAGACTGGCTGTAATGGAGTATCTGACCAGCGGCATGACGGCAGCTTTTGATATGTATCCCTGGCCGGAGGAAATGGCAAGAGCCTGTGTGGAAAGTGGTTTCAGAACCGTTTTAGTAAGCGGGCTGAATGATTTTGTGTCATCTCCTGAGGGGCTGGAGGAGGATTATCTGAAATTCAATTCCTATGATCCGTTGGTAAGCTATCAGCTGGGCTTTCATGCAGAGTATACCACCAGCCGGAAGATTCTGGAGGCGGTAGCAGATCTGGCTCACAAGTATAAGGCTCCTGTGTTTACCCACAATTCAGAGACAAAGGGTGAAACAGAAGGATGTCTGGAGCGCTATGGGATGACGCCGACTGCATTTTTAGATTCTCTGGGAATGTTTGAATACGGCGGAGGCGGTTATCACTGTGTCCACATCACAGACGAGGATATGGATATCTTTAAAAAGCATGACATGACCATTGTTACCAATCCCGGTTCCAATGTGAAGCTGGCAAGCGGAATCCCCAGGCTGAACCGGATGCTTGAAAAGGGAGTTCGTCTTGCGATCGGAACAGACGGACCTGCCAGCAATAACTGTCTGGATATGTTCCGTGAAATGTTTCTGGTTACAGGCCTTACAAAGCTTCGCGAAAATGATGCTTCCGCCATGCCTGCGGAGGAAGTGCTCAAGATGGCCTGTGTGGGCGGCGCTTATGCCATGGGGCTTACAGACTGCGACTGCATCCGAAAAGGAAAACTGGCGGATCTGGTTTTGATCGATCTGCACCAGCCTAATATGCAGCCTGTCAATAATATCGTAAAAAATTTGGTTTACAGCGGCAGCAAGCAGAATGTAAAGCTGGTTATGATTGACGGAACAGTCCGGTACGAGGACGGAACCTTCTTTATAGGAGAAGATCCTGAAGAGGTATACCGCAGGGCCAATGCCATCATAGAGCGAATGAGACAGGAGGCGTAGAAGCCGGGAAAAATTATTCTGTCGAAAAATAAAAAAAGTAGTTGACAACTCTCTCAGCCTGAGCTATAATACTCGTTGTGTTCAGGAAAATGCGCCTCTAGCTCAGCTGGTAGAGCAGTAGACTCTTAATCTATTTGTCCAGGGTTCGAGTCCCTGGAGGCGCATTAAAAGGTCTGATTTTGCAGATAATGGAAGCTGCGGGGTCGGACTTTTTTTGTGTCTGAAAACAAGTGTGAACAGGCTGTAGGATTATTTTTTCTTTTTGCAGTTTAATGCTGTTTCCACTTCCTTAAAGCATTTGCTCAGATGAAGGAAACGCCGATCCAGATCCCGCCGGTCGCAGGTGGCGCGCTGGAGTTTTTTTACAAAACATGGAGGAAGAAGCATAAAAGTCATAAACCTTCTTTCTATAAATTATATTGATACCCCGGTATCCGGATTTATCTGTAGGAAGATCCGGCGCCGGGGCTTTTTGGAGTCTGCTTTATTCTTTATCATATGCCGGGATTTCCCTGGCTGCTACCAGCTTGCAGATGGGATTTCCCATAGAGGAAAATTTTTCCTCATATTCTGTCATTACATTTCCCTCATTCATGGGACTGTGGTGGAGATCGAAGGTATGGGCCTTGATCTGCCAGCCAGCCTGGGGGATAGCTTCCAGGGAATAATCGAAAAGTCCCCGGTTGTCTGTTTTAAACTCGATCACGCCGTCGCGGGCAAGAATCTGGTCATAGACAGCCATGAAATCGGGAGAGGTAAGGCGGCGTCTGGCGTGACGATCCTTAGGCCACGGATCTGAGAAATTTAGATAGATGCGGTTTACTTCGCCGGGAGCGAAATAGTCAGCCATGGCCTTTGCGTCAATGCAGAGGAAATAAATGTTATCCAGTTCCAGTCCGGCTCTTTTCTGCAGGCCTCTCAGAAGTACGCTGGAATACCGTTCGATTCCAATGTAGTTGATATGGGGATTTTTCTGAGCCAGCTCCATGATAAAGCGCCCTTTTCCCATTCCTACCTCTATTTCGATGGGATGGTCATTTCCGAATACCTGGTTCCAGCTTCCTTTGTGGAGGGCCGGTTCCTGGATCACATAGGGACTTGAGGTGATGGTTTCCTCTGCCCCGGGAATATGTCTTAAACGCATAGATGTATGTCCTCGTCTTTCTTTGCGGTCAAACCGCAGGGAAGTGTAGTTGTTTTATCCGCAGACTGCGGTTTTTGTAAGGATGATCGGACTTATTTTAACATTCAAATGGGGGAAATGCAACTGTGAAACGCAGGCGGAAGCCTGTCAAAAACGAGAAAAACGGTTTCAAGGTATATTTTTAGGATATGATCATATAGTTCCTTCATAAAATCCTTCCAATTCCTAGTGCAATTTCAATATAAATAAGGTATAATATGAACACAGAGAGTTTCTGTAGAAATCTGCTGATACAAAGGAGGAAGGGATATGTCAAACCTGGAGCATACCACCAGCTGGCAGCAGATCCAGCAGGGGGTCAAAGAGGCAGAACGTTTGATTGTGAATAAAAATTATAATCTGGTGATGGTAAAAGCAAGACAGACATTAGAGTGCATGGTTCGCTGTATGGCGGAGAAGGCCTGTCTGGTGGAGGGCGATCTGTCAGATACCATTGACCAGCTGTATGAAGGCGGCTGGATCAATAAGACGACAAAAGATAATTACCATACCATCCGCATTCTTGGGAATAAGGCGGTGCATGAAAATGACAATACAGCGTATAATGCCAATCAGGCATACCAGCTTTTAACCCAGGAGGTTCATGCTTTTTCTCATGATGGCGGCGCTTCCGGAGGGGGGCGGACCCAGAGAATATCTTCCGGAGGAGGCCGGGAACGTACTGGACAGAGGGGAAGCCAGAGGCCTGCATCTGCTGGAAACCGTGCGGGAGGCAGCCGGCCTGTCCAGGGGCAGAGAACCCAGACCGGACATTCCGGTTACAGCTCCGGACAGCGAAATCCAAATGTCAGACGGAGAAAACGCAGGGGAGTATCACCGCTGTTTTATCTGTGGCGTCTTCTGATTCCGCTCCTGGTGGTGATCCTTCTGATCGTAGTGATCCAGATGATCCGTCCCGGAAAGGATGAGGTTAAAGATACGGCAGCTCCCACTGAAAGCTCACAGACGGTTGAGAGTATGCCGGAAACAGAGCCGGAGACAGAACCGGAGACGCAGCCGGAGGCTGAACGTTATGTAGTGACAGGCAACAGCGTAAATGTTCGTACAGAGCCGTCCACCAGCAGCCGTATTCTGGTACAGCTTTCTCAGGGCACAGAGGTGGATTATGTAAAGCGGTATAATAATGACTGGACTGTGATTAACTATGACGGACAGGAGGCTTATGTTTCCAGCCAGTACATTGAGAAAAAGGCTTCGGAGAGTGAGCCTTCTTCCGAAGAGGATGCAGAAAGCGCCAGTGGAACAGACGCAGCAGAAGTTCAGGCTCAGTAGCAGAAAATTTCCAGATATTTGAAATTAAAGGAGATATGTCATTCATGGAAAAGGGAGGGCATATCTTTTTTATTGTATTGTTCTGAAAAAAAATTTGTTAAAAATTTATTTATTCTACAAAATGCCACTGGTAATTTCAGAAAAAAAGAGTATTATAAGGGAATATAAAAAGGAGGCGTAAAAATGGACAAAATAATTGACCGGTTATCTGACATTGAGAAAGCCGCCGGATCTTTAATGGACGATGCAGGAGTCCGAAAGAAGGCTCTTGCAAAGGAAATGGAAGAGAAAACGGCGGCTTTTGACAGAGAACTGGAGCAAAAAACAGCTGCGCGCATTTCATGCATCCAGAAGCAGATGGAGCAGGAGATGCAGGAGGAACTGGATAAGCAGGCCGCTGATGCCAGGGGCATGATCGCCCGTTTGGAGGAAACTTATGAGAAACAGCATAAATTGTATGCAGAGAGCCTCTTTCGGAGCATGATAAAGGAGTGAGCCTATGGGAAGCTTGATTCATTACAGCGGCATTTCTACCAAGATAAGGGCTATGGAACGGTGGCGTATTAAGCCGGAACAGTTTGAACAGATGGCCGCTTTGGAAAGCGTTCCTGAGGCAGTCCGTTTTCTTCGCTCCCTGCCGCCGTATGAGAAGATTTTTTCCGGTGTTGAGGATAAAGAACTCCACAGGGGGAGGATTGAACAGCTTTTGAACCTGGCCCAGTACGAGGACTTTGCAAGTCTGTATCAGTTTGCCAATATGAAACAGAGGCGGTTTTTAGACCTGTATTTCATGCATTATGAAATAGGGATCGTAAAGACCTGCCTGAGAAACGGAGCCGGACGCCGTGAGGCCGCTCAGGATCTGTCGGGTTTTAAGGAGTTTTTTGACCGCCATTCTTCTGTGGATCTGGCCCAGCTTTCTCAGTGCCGTTCTATTGATGAGGTGATTTCGGGTCTGAAGGGTACGATTTACTACAGTCCGCTGGAAAGCCTGCGGCAGAAGGGACAGGCAGTTCTTCCGGCGTGTGAGACAGCGGTGGATATGCTGTATTTTAAAACGGTGTGGAAAATAAAGGAAAAATATCTTTCTGGACAGGAAAAAAAGGATCTGACCCAGTGCTTCGGTACCCGGATGGATATGCTGAACCTGCAGTGGATCTGCCGGGCAAAGAAGTATTACCATCTGCCTGAGGGTGAAATTTATGCAATGATCATTCCGATCAGCCTTCATCTGAAAAAAACAGAGATCCGGGCTATGGCCCAGGCAGAAGATGTGGAGCAGGTTTACGCGCTGATCCGAAACAGCTGGTACGGACGGCTGGATCTGGGAAACCTGGAAAAAGGACAGAGCCTGGAAGAACCCTGCAGGGAAGTGATAGACCGTATTTATGAGCTTACCAGCAGGAAGGAGCCTTATTCTGCGTCTGTACTCAATTCATACCTGTATTTTAAAGAGAGGGAGATTGAGAAAATCATTACTACCATTGAGCGGATCCGCTACGGAGTGGCGGCCGGCATATAAAGGGGGTTTTAAAACGTGATCGAAAAGATGAAGTTCTTAAGTATTACCGGCCCCAGAGAGGATATTGACCGGGTGGCGGATACCTATCTGTCCCGATATGAGATCCACCTGGAAAATGCTCTTTCTGAGCTGAAAACGGTAAAAAACTTAAGACCGTATATTGAAGTTAATCCGTACAGGGATCAGCTGGCCATGGCCAGAAGCCTGATGGAGCGGTTTGGAGGACAGCTGCCGGAGGTAAAACGGTCCGGAGAGGAAACTCTGCCAGACATTCAGGAGGCGTCCGCTTTTGTGGAGCGCTTAAGTGAAGAGTTAAAGGAACTGACAGACCGCAGAGAGGAGCTTTTGATCCAGATCGAGGCATTGAAAAAGTCCAAGGATCGGGTGGCTCCCTTTACGGAGCTGAACTACAGCCTGCGGGAGATCCTGGGCTTTAAGTTTATCAAGTTCCGCTTCGGACGCGTTACCAGAGAGTATTATGATAAGATCAATAATTATGTATATGATACAATAGACACCGTTATGTTTAAGTGTCTGGAGGATTCAGAATATGTCTGGTTTGTATATTTTGTACCGGACAAGCTGTCGGAAAAAATCGACGCGATCTATGCTTCTATGCATTTTGAGCGTGTGTTCCTGCCGGATGAATATGAAGGCACGCCGCTGGAGGCAGAGCATGTTCTGGAAGAAAAGATCCAGGCATTGGAGGCCGAGAAGTTAGAGGCAGAACAGGCGGTAAAGACGATTCTGGAGGATAAAAAAGAAGAGCTTACAAAAGCATGGATGCGGCTGGAGCGCTTCGGGATCAATTTTGACGTGCGCAAGCTGGCAGCCTGCACCATGCACAATTCCAATAACTTCTATATTCTCTGCGGCTGGATGTCCGAAAGCGACGCCAGAGCCCTCAGAAAGGAAATTGAGGGGGATGAGAATACCTTCTGTATTGTAGAGGACAACCGGGGAAATATTACCAGCACCCCTCCGACCAAGATGAAGAATCCGGGACTGTTTAAGCCCTTTGAAATGTATGTGGAGATGTATGGACTTCCTTCCTACAATGAGATCGACCCGACGATCCTCATTGGGATTACTTATTCCATTCTGTTTGGATTTATGTTTGGAGATGCGGGACAGGGACTCTGTCTTCTCATAGGAGGCTTTCTTTTGTATCGATTTAAGAAGGTGCGTCTGGCGGGAATTATTTCCTGCTGTGGCTTCTTCTCAACGATTTTCGGCTTCCTTTTCGGCAGCATCTTCGGTTTTGAGGATATCATAGACGCCATATGGCTGCGTCCTCAGGAGGCAATGACAGACCTGCCCTTTATCGGCCGTCTGAACACCGTGTTTGTGGTTGCTATTGCGATCGGTATGGGTATTATTCTTTTGTGCATGATCCTCAATATCATAAACAGCGCCAGAGTCCATGATACGGAAAAACTCTGGTTTGATACGAACGGCGCTGCGGGCCTTGTCTTTTATGCGGCTCTGGCAAGCGTGATCGTGCTGTATATGAGCGGAAAAGCCCTTCCTGCTACGATTGTTCTGGTTATTATGTTTGTGATCCCTCTGGCTGTGATATTCTTTAAGGAGCCTCTGACAGCTATGGTGGAAAAGAAATCCGAGAAGATATCCGGCGGTGTGGGAATGTTTATCACTCAGGGTATTTTCGAGCTCTTTGAAGTGCTTTTAAGCTATTTTTCCAACACACTTTCTTTTGTTCGTGTGGGCGCCTTTGCAGTGAGCCATGCAGCCATGATGCAGGTGGTGCTGATGCTTGCTGGCGCTGAGGCGGGAGATCCCAACTGGGGCATCGTCATCGGCGGCAACCTCTTTGTCTGCGGTATGGAGGGACTGATCGTGGGGATCCAGGTGCTTCGTCTGGAGTATTATGAGCTGTTCAGCCGTTTCTACCGGGGCAGCGGACGGGCATTTGAGCCTTATGGAAGATAGGAAAATGTAAAAAATTACAATATAAGGAGAACAAAATTATGAGTTTATTAGTTAAGATCACATTGAGCGCAGCACTTATTTTAAGTATCGGAGTTCCCTTTGGAGCATTTGCGGCAGGAGAGAAGACAAAGGGACGCTATAAGACAGCTCTGGGAGCAAATCTGTTTCTTTTCTTCGGCACCATGGTGATCGCGGCTGTACTGATGTTTAACGGAAATGCATTTGCGGCAGAGGAAGCGGCTTCCGCAGTCGGTTCAGCGTCATCTGCAGCCGGTATGGGTTACTTATCTGCAGCTCTTGCAACCGGTCTTTCCTGTCTGGGCGGCGGTATTGCAGTATCTGCTGCAGCCAGCGCAGCGTTAGGAGCTATCAGTGAGGACAGCTCGATTCTTGGTAAATCCTTAATCTTCGTAGGTCTTGCCGAAGGTGTGTGTCTGTACGGTCTGATCATTTCCTTTATGATCCTTGGTAAGCTGTAATGAAAATGTATCTGATCAGCGACAACATCGACACCTGGACCGGCATGAGGCTGGCAGGTGTTGAAGGGGCTGTGGTACATGAGAGGGAGGAACTGAAACAGGAACTGGATAAGGTCCTGGCCGATAAGGATATAGGCATTATCCTGCTGACAGAGAAGTTCGGCAGGGAATTTCCGGAGATCATCGATAATGTAAAGCTGGAACGCAGGCTTCCATTGATCGTGGAGATCCCGGATCGCCATGGTACCGGCCGCAAGCCGGACTTTATCACCTCTTATGTAAACGAAGCCATTGGACTGAAGCTGTAGGGCGCAGCCGCCCAGGCACATTTTTTCAGAGAAAGCAGGTGAATCGCATGACAACAGAAGAAAAACTGAAGCATTTTCAGGAAATCTGCATGACAGATGCCAGAGAAAAAAGCGCCCGTATGCTGGATGACTGCGTCCGGGCTCTGGACGCGGCCTTTGGGGAGCATAAGGCAGAGGCAGAGCGCAGGGCTGCCATGCAGGAGGAGGCCCAGAAGGAAAAGCTGGAGCGTGAAAAAAATAAAAAGCTTTCCATCGGACAGCTGGATTTAAAGCGTGAAATAAGCCACAGACAGGAGGAGCTTAAGGATAAGCTGTTCGTGGAAGTAAAGGATATGCTGGCGAATTTTATGGAAACAAGAGAGTATCAGGAGCTTCTGGAACGGCAGATCCGGAGCGCTAAGGAATTCGCAGGAGATGAGGCGCTGATCGTTTATATGGATCCCTCTGATGAGGATAAGGCCCGCAGACTGGCTCTCCACAATAACGTGACGGTAAAGATCAGCGAGTATTCCTTCAGCGGGGGGATCCGGGCTGTGGTCCCGTCCAAGCATGTTCTGATCGATCATTCCTTTGACACCAAGTTAAAGGAAGCCAGACATGATTTTACATTTCATTTGGGAGGTAAGTAAATGACGAAGACAGGTGTGATCTACGGCATCAACGGCCCTGTGGTTTCTCTGGAGGGAGATCCCGGTTTCCAGATGAACGAAATGGTGTACGTTGGAAAGGAAAATCTGGTAGGCGAAGTCATCGGACTTACCTCACAAAAGACAACGATCCAGGTCTATGAGGAGACCAGCGGCTTAAAGCCGGGAGAGGTTGTCACCGGGACGGGAGCGCCTGTGTCCGTTACCCTTGCTCCGGGTATTCTAAGTAATATTTTTGATGGAATTGAGCGACCCTTAAGCAAGATCGCAGAGCACAGCGGTTACTCCATCAGCCGGGGCATCAGTGTGGACTCGCTGGATACTTCCAAAAAATGGGATACACATATTACAGTGAAAAAGGGCGAACGGCTGATGCCGGGAACCATCATTGCAGAGGTGCCGGAGACAAGAGCGATCGTACACAAGGTCATGGTTCCGCCGGACATGGAGGGCTATGTCATTGACGTGGTTCCAGACGGATCGTATACGATCAATGATATGCTTGTAAAAGTTCAGCTGATGGACGGTTCTGAGAAGGAGCTGACCATGACCCAGAAGTGGCCCATCCGTGTGCCAAGGCCCGCTGCCAAGCGTTTTGCGGCTACCCGCCCTCTGATTACGGGACAGCGTATCCTGGATACCATGTTCCCTCTGGCAAAGGGAGGTACGGCTGCCATTCCCGGCGGTTTCGGAACCGGAAAGACAATGACACAGCATCAGATCGCCAAGTGGTCCGATGCAGATGTGATCATCTATATCGGCTGCGGCGAGCGCGGAAATGAGATGACTCAGGTATTGGAGGAGTTTTCAGAACTGATCGATCCAAAGAGCGGAAATCCTCTGATGGACCGCACCACACTGATCGCCAATACTTCCAATATGCCTGTGGCGGCTCGTGAGGCAAGCCTGTACGCCGGATTGACCCTGGCTGAGTATTACAGGGATATGGGATATCATGTGGCTATTATGGCCGATTCTACCTCCCGGTGGGCTGAGGCGCTCAGAGAGCTGTCCGGCCGTCTGGAGGAGATGCCTGCAGAGGAGGGATTCCCGGCTTACCTGGCATCCCGTCTGTCTGCTTTTTATGAGAGAGCAGGCATGATGCGCAATTTAAACGGAACAGAAGGCTCTGTAACGATTATCGGAGCTGTGTCACCCCAGGGTGGCGATTTCTCCGAGCCTGTGACCCAGAACACCAAGCGTTTTGTGCGCTGCTTCTGGGGACTGGATAAGAGTCTTTCCTATGCAAGGCATTTTCCGGCGATCCATTGGCTTACCAGCTATTCCGAGTATGTAAATGATTTGTCCTCCTGGTATATGGACAACGTAGACCAGAAGTTTGTAGATTACCGCAACCGTCTCATGGCTCTTCTGACACAGGAGAGCAGCCTGATGGAGATTGTAAAGCTGATTGGTTCTGATGTTCTGCCGGATGATCAGAAGCTGGTTCTGGAGATTGCCAGAGTGATCCGTCTGGGCTTTCTGCAGCAGAATGCCTTCCATAAAGAGGATACCTCTGTACCCCTTAAGAAGCAGTTTAAGATGATGGAGATTATTTTATATTTGTACAAGAAGTCAAAGACCCTGATTTCCATGGGTATGCCAATGTCCGTCCTAAAGGAGGATCCTATTTTTGACCGTATCATTTCCATCAAGTACGATGTACCTAATGACCGTCTGGATCTGTTTGACGAGTATAAGACCCAGGTAGACCGGTTCTATGAAAATGTAGTGGAGCGCAACGCATAAGGAGGATTCAGATGGCAGTTGAATATTTAGGTTTAAGTGAGATCAATGGCCCTCTGGTGGTTCTGGAGGGCGTTCAGAATGCGGCATATGATGAGATCGTGGAAATGACCGTAGCCGGAAACACGAAAAAGATCGGCCGTATTATCGAAATATATGGAGATAAGGCAATTATTCAGGTTTTTGAGGGGACAGACGGTATGGCTCTGCGGAATACCCATACAAGGCTTACGGGACATCCTATGGAGATTGCCGTGTCTGAGGAGATGCTGGGACGGACCTTTAACGGAATCGGAGAACCCATTGACGGGTTGGGAGACATTATTTCCGATGTGCGTCTGGATATCAACGGACAGCCCTTAAATCCCGTTTCCAGAGAATATCCCAGAAACTACATCCGCACAGGCATCTCCGCCATTGACGGGCTTACGACCCTAATCCGGGGACAGAAGCTGCCGATCTTTTCAGGAAACGGCCTTCCCCATGACCAGCTGGCAGCCCAGATCGTACAGCAGGCGTCTCTGGGAGAAGGTTCGGATGAGTCCTTTGCCATTGTTTTCGGAGCTATGGGCGTAAAGCATGACGTGGCGGATTTCTTCCGCAGAACCTTTGAGGAGAGCGGCGTTTCCGAGCACGTTGCCATGTTTATCAATCTGGCAAACGATCCGGTGGTAGAGAGGCTGATCACTCCCAAGATCGCCCTGACTCTGGCAGAATACCTGGCCTATGAGAAGGGGATGCATATTCTGGTTATCCTGACGGATATGACCTCCTATGCGGAGGCGCTGCGTGAGGTTTCCTCATCCAAGGGTGAGATCCCTTCCAGAAAGGGATTCCCAGGCTACCTCTACAGTGATCTGGCTTCTCTTTACGAGAGAGCGGGGATTGTGGCAGGCCGTCACGGCTCTGTGACTCAGATCCCTATTTTGACTATGCCCAATGATGATATTACCCATCCCATCCCTGACCTGACGGGATATATCACAGAAGGGCAGATCGTTTTGGACCGGCAGTTAAACAGCCAGTCTGTATATCCGCCCATCAGCGTTCTTCCGTCCCTGTCCCGTCTGATGAAGGACGGCATCGGAGAGGGCTATACCAGGGCAGATCATCAGGATGTGGCAAACCAGCTTTTCTCCTGCTATGCCAAGGTGGGAGACGCAAGAGCGCTGGCTTCTGTAATCGGTGAGGACGAGCTGTCGCCTCTCGATAAAAAGTATCTGGAATTCGGACGGGAGTTTGAGAGCCGTTTTATCGGCCAGACCCACTATGAGAACCGTTTCATGACAGAAACCCTGGATATCGGCTGGGAGCTTCTTCGTATGCTTCCGAGAGAGGAACTGGACCGTATTGATACAAAGGTTCTGGATCAGTTTTACGAGAAAAGGTGAGGTGACGCAGCATGGATCCGAATACATTTCCCACCAAAGGAAATCTGATCGCGGCTAAAAATTCCCTGAAGCTTGCCACTATGGGCTATGGTCTTATGGATAAAAAGAGAAATATTCTGATCCGGGAGCTGATGGGGTTAATTGATGAGGCAAAGGGAATCCAGTCGGAGATCGACGCTGTGTTTACGGCTGCTTACCAGGCTCTCCAGGAAGCGAATATTGAGCTTGGGATCAACTATGTCCAGGAGATCGGCATGTCCATGCCTGTAGATGACGGTGTAGGGATCAAGGCACGAAGTATTATGGGAACGGAAATCCCTCTGGTGCGTCATGAACAGGGGCCTATGAAGGTGGCTTACGGTTTTAATAACACTTCAGAGTCCCTGGACATTGCCAGACAGCACTTTGAACGGGTGAAGGAGCTTACGATCAAGCTTTCCATGGTGGAAAATTCTGCCTATCGCCTGGCTAATTCCATCAAGAAAACCCAGAAGCGCGCCAATGCCTTAAAAAACATCACAATTCCCCATTATGAAGCGCTTTCCAGAACCATTTCCAATGCCCTTGAGGAGAAGGAAAGAGAGGAATTTACAAGACTTAAAGTAATAAAGCGGATGAAGGCTGAAAAACCTTGACAAATCTGAACAAAACAGATATAAATGATAAGGTAAAAACTGACATTATCGAAAGAAGCGGATTCCTGAAGGACTGTTTAAAACGGGTCTGCGCCGGGCGGCGCTTTCATTTCAGGACTCCCGTCATCTAGGAGGAAAAATTGATGAATAAGACAGAGTTTATCGCAGCAGTTGCTGAGAAGGCAGAGATTTCCAAGAAGGATGCTGAGAAGGCAGTTAAAGCGTTCACAGATGTTGTAACTGAGGAGTTAGTAAACGGCGGCAAGGTACAGTTAGTTGGATTTGGTAACTTTGAGGTTGCTGAGAGACCTGCAAGAGAGGGAAGAAACCCCAAGACAGGCGAGGCTATGACCATCGCAGCTTCCAAGACACCAAAGTTTAAGGCCGGCAAGGCATTAAAGGATGAGGTTAATAAATAATTCATGAGACTTGACAAGTTTCTTAAGGTTTCCCGCCTGATCAAGCGCAGGACTGTAGCCAATGAAGCCTGCGACGCAGGACGCGTCCTGGTCAATGATAAACCGGCTAAGGCGTCCTTAAATGTAAAAACAGGCGATATTATCGAGATCCAGTTCGGAGCAAAGGCTGTAAGAGCTGAGGTTCTGGATGTACAGGAAACTGTAAAAAAGGATGAAGCAAAGGAACTGTTCCGTTATCTGTAGGTCAAAGGTCTGATGGCCGGGGTTCGGAACAGGCTGTGGCATACAATGGCCCGCCTCCCCATATATTAGGTTTAGGGACTGCCCTTAAACTGAATATATGGGGAGGTTTTTGTATGGAAGAAACGCTTGGCAGCATCCGGCCCCACCGGATCACCATTCAGGATCGCAAGACTGCCGGAATTACCGGAGTATCAGACTGTGTGTCCTTTGATGAAAATGAGGTGGTGCTGGATACCGATATGGGACTTTTGACGATTCGGGGAAAGGATCTCCATGTGAACCGTCTGACTCTGGAAAAGGGAGAGGTAGATCTGGACGGAACGGTGGAAAGCTTTGCCTACAGTTCCAATGAAGCATTGCGGCGGTCGGGAGAATCCTTGTTTGCCCGCCTCTTTAAGTGATAGGAGGTGGGGGCAGATGAGCGAGCGTATCCGCTATGAGCTTCTTCTTACAGGCTTGAGCCTGGTTATGGGAGGATGGCTTATGATCGTCTATGACAGCCTAAGGCTGCTGCGCCTTTTGATCCATCATAATTCCCTTTTTATGGGAATGGAAGATTTTTTTTACTGGATCTATGCTGGAGGAGCCGTATTTATGCTGCTGTATGAACAGAATGACGGAAGCTTTCGGTTTTATGCCGTAGCAGGTGTATTTTTAGGTATGGCGGCATATGATCGTTTTGTGAGCCGTATCTTCTTCCGGTGCTTGAAAAAGTTTAGCAGATGGTTTAAAATAACAAGAAAGGATAATTCCGGATCATAGAGAGCGGGAGTCAGGAGAACAGGGATGGCATATTATGGGAGGTCAAAGCGTTTAAGACGCGGCAAATGGGAAAATCGGATGGCAATCATAGGTATAACTATGGTAGTCATTTCTCTTGCTGTGGCTGTAAATGCAAAAGGGGCTTCTTTAAAGCAGGCAGACCTGGATTACAGACAGAAGGAAGCGGATTTGGCCCGTCAGGTCCAGGATGAGGAAAACAGGACCAGAGAGCTTGAGGAATACAAAATTTATGTACAGACCAAGCAGTATGCAGAAGAAGTAGCAAAGGAAAAGCTGGGTCTGGTAAATCCGGATGAGATCCTTTTAAAGCCCAGACAGTAAGCCGTGTGTCGAATGGGGTCGAAGGATTTTTGCACCCTTTAACTGAATATGACAGATATTTCCTCTCCGGTCTGCGTATACTGGATAAGAGGCGGGCTTTTTGGTATTGGAAGTCCGTCAGCGCAGATTGGAGGGATTTTTTTGTTGTCGGGAAGACGGGAAGTAAGAAGCAGATCAGATGTAAATTATTATACAGCCAGGAAATTGGAGGATATGGCAAGATCCATGGAGCGGTTGGCAAAAGCTTTTGACGAGGGGATGCACAAGACAGGAAGCCTGACAAGAGATGACGGGCTGGCTGCTATGCAGACTTCCGCATCCATGGTGTGCCAGGACTGCAGCCAATGCGGTATTTATGCAGAGAGTGAGCGGGAGGACAGTTATTATCTGTATTATCTTCTCCGGGCATTTGAACAGAAAGGACAGATCGAAAAGGAGGATATGCCCCGCCCTTTTCTGGCCGGCTGCCGCAAAAAAGAGGATTATCTGGCCCAGTTAAACCGCAGTCTGGCCCGTGCTGCCATGAATCTGTCCTGGAAGAACCGTTTTCTGGAAAGCCGTGACGCAGTGGTATCCCAGTTTCGCGAGCTGTCCCTGATCCTGGGAGAATTTTCTCATCAGATCGATCAGGCGGCAGATATAACGGAGGAATATGGATACATAATGAAAAAGCTGTTCCGCAGGTGCCATGTGGCAGTGGAAAATATGCTCATCCTGGAGTATGAAAGCGGAAGAAGAGAGGCTTATGTTACAGCCCGCACCACCAACGGACGGTGCATGACTGCAAAGGATGCCTCAGAGCTTATGAGCGAGGTGATCCCCGGGACGAGGTGGAACCCTGCAAAGGACAGCCGCAGCATTATCACAAGACAGAGCGGAACCGTGCGTTTTGAGGAGGATGGGGAGTATCAGCTCCTTTACGGGGCAGCCAGAGTGCCGAAGCAGGGGGAACGGTGTTCCGGGGATAATTATACCTTCTGCGAAAGTCCGGGAAGTCAGGCCATGATCAGTCTCTGCGACGGCATGGGCTGCGGTGAGCCGGCCTGTGAGGAAAGCGGACAAGTGGTAGAACTGACGGAAAATCTTTTGGAAACAGGTTTTGGACCCAGAGCAGCCTTTAAGCTGGTAAATGCCGTGCTTTTACTGGCAGGAACGGAGCAGCATCCGGCGGCTCTGGACATGAGCTGCGTGGATCTGTACACAGGAGTGCTGGATGTTATGAAGCTGGGGGCAGCGCCTACCTTTGTGCTGGGACAGGAGGGGGCAGAGGTTTTGGAAGCAGGGCAGGTTCCGGCAGGGATTTTAAGTGAAGCGGAGCCGGTGATGCTGTCCAGAAAGCTGTGGGATGGGGATCACATTATCATGGTGACAGACGGGGTGTTAGATGCCCTTCCGGGAGAGGATAAGGAGCAGGCTATGTGCCAGTTTCTGGAAAGTCTGGACTTTATGCCGCCCCAGGAGATGGCAGAACGGATTTTGGAATTTGCCCTTTCCTTCGTGCCGGGAGCCAGAGATGATATGACCGTGCTTACAGCAGGAATCTGGAAAAAGGAGTAGAAAGAGAAGACAATGGATAAGCTGACAGAACGGGTCAGAAAGACGATAAAAGAGCATCATATGGTGAAGCCGGGAGACCGGGTGATGGCGGCGTTGTCCGGCGGTGCAGATTCGGTATGCCTGCTGCGGATCCTGGTTCAGTTGAGAGATATTCTGGGAATCCGGCTGAGGGCCGTTCATGTCCATCATGGGCTGCGGGGAGAGGAGGCGGACCGGGACAGCCGGTTTGCAGAGGAACTCTGCCGGGAGCTTTCCGTGCCTTTTTCCCTTATTTATGCAGATGTAAGGGGACTGGCGGACAGAGAGGGGATTTCAGAAGAGGAGGCAGGTCGTATCCTGCGGTATGAAAGCTTTGAGTCAGAAGGAAAAAAGTGGGAATCAGAGGAGCCAGGGGCAGGCACCTCCTCCGTGAAAACAGCAGTGGCCCATCACAGCGGGGATCAGGCAGAAACCATTTTACATAACCTGTTTCGCGGCAGCGGCCTGGGAGGGTTAAAGGGGATGCCTTATGTGCGTGGAAATGTGATCCGTCCTCTTTTGGATGTAAGCGGAGAAGAAATACGGGAATACCTGAGGGAGAGAGGGTTTTCATGGAAGGAGGATTCCACCAATCATACAGACCATTATACCAGAAACCGCATCCGCAGGGAGATCCTTCCGGCGGTGGAGAAACGGATCAATCCCGGAGCCGGGGCCAATATCCTGCGCATGGGAAAGCTGGCGGCAATGGCGGACAGCTATTTAAGGCAGCAGGCAGGACGGTGGCTTGAGATATGGGCGTTGGATGAGAATAATGGAACCAGGAGCATTTTTCTGCCGGAAAAACCGTTCAAAGAGGCCGATGCCATTTTACAGCTGTACGCAGTGATGGAGGTTTTAAAGGAGCTGGCTGGTTCATCAAAGGATCTGGGACTGGTTCACGGTCAGGCTGCTGCGGAGCTGTTTGACCGGCAGCCAGGACGCCGGATCGATCTTCCGTATGGTCTTGAGGCCAGGAGAGAATATGGGGGGATACGGATTGGGGGAATAAAGGCATTTTCTGGGAAGAACAGGGAGAAAGAGGGGGCATCAGAAGGGCTGGATTTTCTTCCAAAGCCGGTTTTTACTGTATTTTCTTACAAAAAAGGCCTTTCAATTCCTAAAAATATGTATACGAAATGGTTTGACTGTGATAAAATAAAGGGTACGCCCGTCATCAGGACCAGACAGCCGGGAGATGAGCTGGCCCTTTCGCCAGGGGTTCACAAGCCTCTCAGAAGGTATATGATCGATGAAAAAATCCCTTCTGAGCTTCGTGACCGGATTCCTGTTCTGGCAGATGGAAACCGTGTGATGTGGGTTATCGGATACCGCATCAGCAGCGATTACAAGATAGACGAAGCGACAAAAAGAGTATTTCAGGCAGAACTTCCCGACAGTGAGGAAAGGAAGCTGCCTGCAAAAAGAAAAGATTAAAAACGGAGGATAAAATCATGGCAGATAAGATCCGCGTATTGCTCACAGAGAAGGAAGTAGACGAGAGAATCAATGAGGTAGCAGAGCTTATTAACAGAGATTATGAGGGAAAGCACGTCCATCTGATCTGTATTTTAAAGGGAGGCGTGTTCTTTACCTGTGAACTGGCCAAGAGACTGACCATTCCCGTATCCATGGACTTTATGTCTGTATCCAGCTACGGCTCAGGCACTGTATCCAGCGGTGTAGTGCGTATCATCAAGGATCTGGATGAGCCGCTGGAGGGGAAACATGTTCTCATTGTGGAGGATATTATTGATTCCGGCCAGACACTGGCATATCTGATCGAGGTATTAAAACAGAGAGGCCCGGCGGATATCCGTCTGTGCACCCTTCTTGACAAGCCGGAGCGACGTGTGAAGAAGCAGGTAAAGGTAGACTATACCTGTTTTACCATTCCGGATGAGTTCGTAGTGGGATACGGTCTGGATTTTGACCAGAAGTACAGAAATCTGCCCTACATCGGAGTAGTAGAGCAGGAGGACTGATGTCCTTTGGTATGTACAGAGTATTACATCATTTGATTGAAGGAGGCAGACATTGAGACAGCAGCAGACATTCAGAGGATTTGTATTTCTCATTATGATGCTGGTACTGCTGGCCTTTGCGTTTAAATTTACGTCTACGGCAGGGGCAGGAGACAGGCTTACTTATCAGGAGTTTTTACAGGTTCTCGATACGGAAAAGGTAGAGGAGGCGGTAATCAGCCAGAATCCCCAGGCACCTACGGGTACAGTAACCCTGACTCTGGAGGGAGACCGGATCGCCCGTCAGAACGTTTCGGATGTAAAGGAAGCAGAACAGCTGCTCAGGGACCGCAACATTGATTATGCAGTAGAAGGCGTACCGCAGGAAAATACCATGCTTACTGTTGTGATGCCGTTTCTCCTTTCTATTGTTGTGGTAATTGTGATTATTACGATGATGAACCGCGGGGCGGCCGGAAACGGAGCAAATGCCAGAATGATGAATTTCGGCAGAAGCCGCGCAAGGCTCAGCCGTGACAGCAAAGTGAACTTTTCACGGGTAGCAGGACTTGAGGAGGAGAAGGAAGAACTGGAAGAAGTAGTTGATTTCCTGAAGAATCCTCAGAAATATACTAGCGTGGGGGCCAGGATCCCCAAGGGACTTCTTCTTGTAGGCCCTCCGGGAACAGGAAAAACCCTTCTTGCCAAGGCAGTAGCCGGAGAAGCTGGAGTTCCGTTTTTCTCTATTTCCGGTTCTGATTTTGTGGAAATGTTTGTAGGTGTGGGTGCATCCCGTGTCCGCGACCTTTTTGAAGAAGCTAAGAAGAATGCTCCCTGTATTGTATTTATCGACGAGATCGATGCAGTAGCCCGCCGCAGAGGAACCGGTATGGGCGGAGGCCATGATGAGAGAGAGCAGACCTTAAACCAGCTTCTGGTAGAGATGGATGGTTTTGGGATCAACGAGGGAATTATTGTCATGGCGGCTACCAACCGTGTAGATATCCTGGATCCTGCAATCCTGCGTCCCGGCCGGTTTGACCGCAAGGTTGCTGTGGGACGGCCGGATGTAAAGGGAAGGGAAGAGATCTTAAAGGTTCATTCCAAGGAAAAGCCCCTGGGAGAGGACGTGGATCTGCACCGGGTAGCTCAGACGACCTCCGGCTTTACAGGCGCGGATCTGGAAAACCTGATGAATGAGGCAGCAATCCTTTCTGCAAGAGAAAACCGCCGTTTTATCCGTCAAAATGATATTGACCGGGCTTTTGTAAAGGTGGGGATCGGAGCTGAAAAAAGGAGCAAGGTTATTTCCGAAAAGGATAAAAAGATCACAGCTTACCATGAGGCAGGCCACGCGATCCTGTTCCATGTGCTTCCGGATGTGGGGCCGGTTCATACGGTTTCCATTATCCCTACCGGTATGGGGGCTGCAGGCTACACCATGCCTCTTCCGGAAAAGGATGAGATGTTCAACACCAGAGGCCGTATGCTTCAGAGCATCATGGTGGATCTGGGCGGACGCATTGCAGAGGAGCTGATCTTTAAGGATGTGACAACCGGCGCTTCTCAGGATATCAAGCAGGCCACTCAGCTGGCAAGAGCTATGGTGACCCAGTACGGTATGTCCGAACGTGTGGGAATGATCCAGTACGGCAGTGATGAGGATGAGGTATTTATCGGCCGTGATCTGGCGCATACCAAGTCTTATGGAAATGGAATTGCAGATGTCATTGACGAGGAAGTAAAGAGGATTGTAGACGAATGCTATGCAAAGGCAAAGCAGATCATCTGCGACCATGAGGATGTGCTTCATTCCTGTGCGGCTCTTCTGATCGAGAAGGAAAAGATCGGACAGGATGAGTTTGAGGGTCTTTTTGCTGAGACTGAAGTAAAGGCATAAAGGCTAGATTTCATTTGTTTGAGAAAAAACAGAAACGTTTTGAGCATAAAAACGGAGCTTGATTCGTATTTGCGAAATTCAATCGTTATTTTGACTGTAAAGGGCGGAGAAAAAAATGCATGTTTGTGCACACTTTTTTCTCCGCCTGTGCTATTATAATAGACGTAACCCCCCCAATACATTATATAGTTTTTGCTACACCCCATAAGAAACGAAATACCTTCTCCTGAAAAGCCTGGCTACCCCGCCAGGCTTTTCACTTTATAAAAACAATGAGGAAAATCCGGGCTTTGTGCGCGTGGGACATTCACCGGATTGCGGGATTTTCCTTGTATATTTAAGTAAATTCAGATACAATAGAGATGCTAATTCAAAATATTATGAATCATTATGAAAAGGTAAGGAATTCATTGTGAAAGAAGAGGGAACAAATAAGATCAATCGGGAGGCGCTGTTTTCAGCAGAAACAGAGGATTACCGCAGCCCTATGGAGCCGAAAGAAGGGGAACGGGTACGTCTGCGGCTGCGTACCGCAAAAGCGGACGCGGATCAGGTATATTATATAGAAGGGGAGAAGGAGGCTGTTATGAAGAAGACAGCTTCTGATCCATATTTTGATTATTATGAGCACGAGATCGTAGTAGCTTCCGATCAAGTGCTTTATCATTTTAAAGTGAAAAAGAATAAGGAGATCTGCCTGTATAACCGTTTGGGTCCGGTGGATGAGTCAGATCCGGAATTTGATTTCAAAATCACACCGGGATTTTATACGCCTGACTGGGCTAAGGGAGCAGTGATGTACCAGATTTTTACAGACCGCTTCTGCAATGGAGATCCGGACAATGATGTGGAATCTATGGAATATGTATATATCGGAAAGCCTGTATACCGGGTAAAAGACTGGGGGAGAAATCCGTCTACCATGGATGTAGGCTGCTTTTACGGCGGAGATTTAAAAGGTGTCGGGGACAAGCTGGATTATATACAGAGCCTGGGAGTGGAGGCTATTTATCTGAACCCTGTTTTTGTATCGCCGTCTAACCATAAGTATGACTGCCAGGATTATGAGCACATTGATCCTCATTTTGGCCGGATTGTCAAAGACGGAGGAAAGCTGGTGGATAAAAATGGAACGGACAACCGACAGGCGGAGCGGTATGTGACCCGTGCGGCAGCCAGAGAAAATCTGGAAGCCAGCGACGCCCTGTTTGCGGAGCTGGTTGAGGAGATCCACAGACGGGGAATGAAGGTGATTCTGGATGGTGTGTTTAACCACTGCGGTTCCTTTAATAAATGGCTGGATGCGGAGGAGATTTACGAGCGTTCCGGAGATTATGAGCCGGGAGCATATCTTACCAAGGACAGTCCGTACCACAGCTTTTTCCAGTTTCACGACGACAGTGATGAAGCATGGCCAAGAAACAGGACGTATGACGGCTGGTGGGGTCATGATACGCTGCCCAAGCTTAATTATGAGGGTTCTGAAAAGCTGGTAAAATACATTTTAAATGTGGCAAAAAAATGGATTTCCCCGCCTTACAGCGTAGACGGCTGGCGTCTGGATGTGGCGGCTGACCTGGGGCATACGGCAGAGTATAACCATACGTTCTGGCAGATGTTTCGAAAGGCTGTAAAGGAAGTAAATCCGGAGGTTCTGATCCTGGCGGAGCACTATGGCGATCCCGCCAGCTGGCTTCAGGGGGATCAGTGGGATTCCATTATGAATTATGATGCGTTTATGGAGCCCGTGACCTGGTTTTTGACAGGGATGGAGAAGCACAGCGACGGTTATAACGGCGCTCTTTACGGCGATGGAGAGGCGTTTTTCAGAGCAATGAATTACCACATGAGCCGGATGCAGACAAATACGATTTTTACGGCCATGAACCAGCTTTCCAACCACGACCATTCCCGCTTTCTTACCCGGACGAACCAGATTGTAGGACGTTTGGGGAATATGGGGCCGGAGCGTGCCTCGGAGCATGTGAAAAAGCCGGTTCTCAGGGAGGCTGTAGTCATCCAGATGACCTGGCCCGGAGCTCCGACTCTGTATTACGGTGATGAAGCAGGCGTCTGCGGATGGACAGACCCTGACAGCAGAAGAACCTATCCCTGGGGGAAGGAGGATCTGGAGCTGATTGAATTTCACCGGTATATGACCGGAATCCACAAGCGGATTCCGGCGCTGCGCAAAGGCGCGCTGAAGCCTCTTTTTGCAGGACGGCATCAGATCGCCTACGGAAGAATGAGCGGGGATCACCAGACCATTACCGTGATATCCAACCGCCCGGAACCGGCTGTGATGGAGATCCCTGTATGGCAGCTGGGGATTACGGATGATATGATCCTTGGAAGGCCGATCTTGACCTTTGAGGATGGGTATAACGCAGGAATCGTGTTTTACCGTGTGGAAAATGGGATGTTGAAAGTTATCATGCCGCCATATGGTGGCGCTGTCTTCGTGTCCCGGCCAGAGGCGTTTTATCCGGTGATCGAGTCGCGGTTTGTGGGTGGGGAGGAAGTGCTTTAAAGCTGGATCAGGTTGTATCTGAGGTAAAGGAATCAGAAGAATGGGAGGGCGTAAAAATGAGCATTTTATCGGTCGGAATTGAGAAGGGAAATGCAGAAGGTATGATATAGGCCCAATTTCGGAAACTTTGGAAAAGCGAATCCGCAGCGAAACGGATCTGGAGACGCTGGGGGTATGGCTTAAAAAGGCTGCCAGGGCCTCTACAGTAGAGGAGTTTGAGCAGGAAATTGCATAAAATATTTCAAAGGGTATTGCAAACGGAAACATTGAGTTTGCAGTACCCTTTTTTAAAAAATAATCGTTCGTGATGGAAGAAAAAAATATTCATATCAAAAAATTATCCTTCTAATGCCCATATCTGGATAAAAATGCCGCTTTTCCCTGATTTTTGAGAGTAAATATGTTGGCACATAACTTGCTTAAAGGCCATTCAGGCAGATGGGAATGGTGTGGATTTGGTTGGCAGCTGCGGAACCGGCCATGCGGTGATCCGCAGCATTACGTTTGATGTAGGGGAAGCCCTGGTGGAGGCTGAGGTAGTGCTTGTCTCTGCTATGGCAAAACGCCACGAGGCCATTACGGACTGGATTGCACCTCATCTGAAGGGTGGGCAGATCGTATGCTTCTCAGCAGGAAACTGTGCTTCCATTACTCTGAAAAAGAAGCGGGGAGACAAAAAGGTGATTGTGGGCGAGATGCAGGGAAATATCGGCTCCTGCCGTCTGGTATCCCCTACAAAGGAAATAAAGGGAAATCCCCATGCCCTTCTTCCTCCGTCTTATGACTGGGATTCGGAATATCTGCGTATCACAGGAACGCCCAGAAAGGTTTCTGAATAAACGGATATAAAAAGAAAAAGCGCTGAAGGAACGAATCTGCGTTCCGGCAGCACTTTTGTTTCTGCTAAATATACAGCAAAAAACCTCTGTTCCCAAAAAACAGAGGTTGAGATCTAATGCCGCAGACCGGAATCGAACCGGTACGGGTATCACTACCCACGGGATTTTAAGTCCCGGGCGTCTGCCAGTTCCGCCACTGCGGCATTCCATATAGGAGTATATGCATACTTGGCCTGAAAACAAGAGCCTTTACATGCAAAGCACTGATGCTCTTAAGCTTACTCTGGTATGCAACTGGGCGAAGGTGGATTCGAACCACCGAAGGCAGTGCCAGCAGATTTACAGTCTGTCCCCTTTGGCCACTCGGGAATTCGCCCATGCTTTGTTTGATAAGCAGTGATAATAATATCACATGAGCGGGGAAAAATCAAGAGGGGGAATGAAATTATTTTATAAAATTTGGCGGGGTTTCGGCCGGTAGATTACTTCGCTGACCGTGTAAACTGTGACAAAGGCGGAAGGGTCTGTTTTTAAAAGATACGACATCAAAAGGGCGTATTCATTTTTATCCACGATGGTAATGATCTCTGTTTTAGGCTGACCGTCATAGGCGCCCCGGCCTTCATAGATGGTAGCGCCGCTGTGAAGGCGGTTCAGGATAAAACTGCGTATTTCAGCTTCTTTTTCAGAGATGATGCAGACTCGTTTTTTCAGATTTAGGCCGAATATGAAGTGGTCCAGTACAAGCCCGTTTAAATAGGTGCCTAAAAGGCTTAAAACGACCAGCTTTTTATCATAAAACAGGATAGAGGACAGGGCCACGCACATACCGGGAAGCGCCATGGCTTTTCCCATGTCCATGCGGAAATATTTGTTTAACAGCTTTGCCACAATATCCAGTCCCCCGGAGGAGGCATTTTCCCGGAATAAAATTGCAAGTCCGATACTTACAACAAAGATATAGCAGACCATATCCAGAAAGGGATCGCCGTTAATGGATGAAAAATCGGGGAACCATATTTCAAATATCCTTAAAAATAATGGAAGCAGAAGAGAGGTGTAAACCGTTTTTGCGCCAAATTCCTTTCCGATCAGGAGAAAGCCGATTATCAGCAAAAGCCCGTTAAGGATAAAAGTAATGATGGAGATATGGAGAGGGATGATATTGCCGAGGATCATAGCCAGACCGGATATGCTTCCTACAGACACCTGACTGGGGATCAGAAAGAAGAATACGGCGGCTGAAACAATGAGGGTGGCAAAGGTTATTACTATAAATTCTTTCATAAAGTCTGATTTTTTCATATGAATACTCCTGTATTAAAGATATTCTCTGCTGTCATTCCTACTATATTCGATTCTTTTTTGCGTGTAAACCGTTTTTTGTGCGTATCTTTTATTTTGCCTTACGGTTTGGAAAAGGCTTATGAAAGCTCCTGCGTTTCAAAATCCGTTTTCCAATGGACGAATCCGGGCAGATATGGTATACTCTATAAGATAGGCGTATTCCATTTTTGGGTACAAATTGGAGGAAGGATATGAAAGATAAAGGAAAGATGCGGTGGACATTTCGCGTATATCTGCAGTGGCCGCTGTATTTGACAGTCTTTATGGTCCTGCTTGCGGCAGCTGTGGGGGCGGTGTCGTTTACGGCGGGAATCATTGTTTCGGCTTTTACTCTTGTCTATATTGGAATTGCGCTGTGGCTTTACTGTTCCAGAAAAAGGGGAATCCTGGCAGGACTGATCGCATTTGCGGAAGCTTACGATCAGAGCAAGCAGGATATCCTGAAAGAAATGCTGGTTCCCTATGCAGTGACAGACCGGACGGGGCGTCTTTTGTGGATGAACCGCGAGTTTTCATTGATCTTAGGGGAAGATAAGACGGCAGCGCCTAATCTGACGGCCCTGTTTCCGGAGGTTACGAAGGAAATGCTGGCTACAGGCGGAGAGACAGTGAGCATACACAGCTCATATTTGGAGAGAAATTACCGGGTAGACCTGCGGGAGCTGGCGATTGCTTCCTTGTCTCAGGCCGTGGCTGATAATGGTCTGGAAACGGGAGAAGGCGGCATTACGGCTGTCTATCTCATGGATGAGACCCAGACGTTAAAATACAAACAGCAGGTCAATGATCAGAAACTGGTAGCAGGACTGATCTATCTGGATAATTATGAAGAAGCGCTTGAAAGCGTGGAAGAAGTGCGGCGATCCCTGCTTACGGCCCTGATCGACCGTAAGATCAGCAAGTATATTGCTTCCATGAACGGCATTGTAAAAAAGATTGAAAAGGATAAATATTTCTTTGCAATCTGCCAGCAGCACATGGCTAAGATGCAGGAGTCCCGTTTCCCCATTCTGGAAGATGTAAAGACTGTTAATATCGGAAATGAGATGGCCGTGACCTTAAGTATCGGTATCGGCATGAACGGTGAAAGTTATGCTCAGAATTATGAGTATGCCAGAACCTCGATTGATATGGCTCTGGGACGGGGCGGCGACCAGGCGGTCGTAAAGGATTCGGATAAGATCCAGTATTATGGCGGCAAGGCACAGCAGATGGAAAAGACAACCCGCGTGAAGGCCCGTGTAAAGGCCCACGCCCTGCGGGAATTGATGGAAAATAAGGATCGGCTGCTGATCATGGGCCACCGTCTGGCAGATATTGACGCCTTCGGCGCAGCCATCGGCATTTACCGGATCGCCATGTCCATGAATAAAAAGGCCAATATTGTGCTCAATGAGGTTACTTCCTCCGTCCGTCCCATGATGGAGCGCTTCCTGGACAATGCGGAATATCCGGACGATATGTTCCTAAAAGGGCCTCAGGCGGCAGAGCTGGCAGATGCAGGCACCATGCTTGTGGTGGTGGATGTAAACCGTCCCAGCATCACAGATGAGCCGTCCCTTCTGCGCCTGGTGCGGACGATCGTTGTGCTGGACCACCACAGAACCAGCAACGAGGTTATTGACAATGCGGTGCTTTCCTATGTAGAGCCCTATGCTTCTTCTACCTGTGAAATGGTGGCAGAGGTGCTGCAGTATATTGCAGACGGCATCAAGGTGCGGCCTGCAGAGGCAGACGCCATGTATGCGGGTATTGTGATTGATACCCAGAATTTTACAAATCAGACCGGCGTGCGTACCTTTGAGGCAGCAGCCTTCCTGCGAAGAAGCGGGGCGGACATTACGAGAGTGCGCAAGCTGTTCAGGGAAAATATGAAGGACTATCAGGCCAAGGCAGAGGCTGTGCGGGCAGCAGAGGTGTATATGGATGCGTTTGCCATCAGCGTGTGCCCGGCAGAGGGGCTTGACAGTCCGACGATCACCGGAGCCCAGGCAGCTAATGAGCTCCTTGAGATCAAGGGAATAAAAGCTTCCGTGGTTCTCACCGATTACAATAATACCATTTATTTCAGCGCCCGTTCCATTGACGAGGTCAATGTACAGGTAATGATGGAGAAGCTGGGCGGCGGCGGCCACCGTACCATCGCCGGAGCCCAGATGCAGGGCGTTTCCATACAGGAGGCAAAAGACCGCCTGAAAGAAGTAATCCGGCAGATGCTGGAAGAGGGCGACGTATCATAGAGACAGAAAGGATGGATCAATATGGAAATTGTATTATTAGAGGATGTAAAGGCACTTGGAAAAAAAGGTCAGGTTGTAAAGGTAAATGACGGCTATGCGAGAAACTTTATCTTGCCTAAAAAGCTGGGCGTAGAGGCAACTGCCAAGAATTTAAACGACTTAAAGCTTCAGAAGGCAAATGATGCGAAAGTTGCAGCAGAGCAGCTGGCAGCGGCTAAGGAGCTGGGAGAGAAGATTGAAAAGTCCAAGGTGGTTGTTTCGATCAAGGCAGGAGAAGGCGGAAGAGCCTTTGGCGCTGTTTCTTCCAAGGAAATTGCCAAGGCAGCAGCCGATCAGCTGGGGCTGGATATTGATAAGAAGAAGATCGTTTTAAACGATCCCATCAAGGCCATCGGAAGCTTTGAGGTAGCAGTTAAGCTTCACAAGGAAGTGACTGCAAAGCTGGCTGTGAAGGTAGTAGAAGCGTAAAAAGGACGTAAAGGGGGCGGCGTATCGTATTCCGGAAGGAAGGGATGCGCCGTCCTGTTTTCGCAGGCTTCCGGACAGAAAATTCCGGAGCGCAGGTTTGGCAAATATTATAGTAGGAGGAAAGAGTCATGGAAGAAGCCCTGATTAAGCGGGTGCTTCCCCACAGTCTGGAAGCGGAGCAGTCGGTAATCGGCTCCATGCTGATGGACCGGGAGGCTGTGATCGCGGCGTCAGAGATTATAACAGGCAGTGATTTTTATCAGCAGCAGTACGGCATTATGTTTGATGCTATGGTGGAGCTTTTTAACGAGGGAAAACCGGTGGATCTGGTTACTCTGCAGGACCGTTTGAAGGAAAAGGATGTCCCACCTGAGGTCAGCAGCCTTGACTTTGTCCGGGATATTATGACCATGGTGCCTACCTCGGCCAATATAAAATCCTATGCCAATATTGTAAGCGAAAAGGCTGTGCTGCGCCGGCTGATCAAGACCACAGAGGAGATTGCAGGGGCCTGCTATGCGGGAAAGGAACCGTTGGAAAATATTCTGGCAGATACGGAGAAATCGGTATTTGACCTTCTTCAGAATAAGGGCGGGCAGGAATTTGTACCCATCAAGCAGGTTGCCATCAATGTGCTGGAAAAGATCGAGGACGCCTACCGCAATCAGGGAACAGTTACGGGTATTCCGTCCGGCTTTATTGACCTGGACTACAAGCTGTCCGGCTTTCAGCCCTCTGATTTTATCCTGATCGCTGCCCGTCCCTCCATGGGAAAGACGGCCTTTGTGCTGAATGTGGTAGATTATGTCTCAGTGCGGAAAAATCTGCCCTGTATGGTATTCAGCCTGGAGATGTCCAAGGAACAGCTGGTAAACCGTATGCTGTCTATGGAATCGAACGTAGATTCCCAGAAGCTGCGTACCGGTACTCTTACGGATGCAGACTGGGATGCAGTGGTAGAGGGAATCGGCGTGATCGGAAATTCCAAGCTGATCATTGACGATACGCCGGGCATTTCCATCACAGAGCTTCGATCCAAGTGCAGGAAAATGAAGCTGGAGCACGGTCTAAGCCTTGTGATCATTGACTACCTGCAGCTGATGAGCGGCAGCAAAAAGGGCGGAAATGACAACCGCCAGCAGGAAATTTCCGAGATTTCCCGTTCCTTAAAGGCCATTGCCAGAGAGCTTCATGCGCCTGTGATCGCTCTTTCCCAGCTGTCCCGTGCCTGCGAGACCCGTACAGACCACAGGCCCATGCTTTCGGATCTTCGAGAATCAGGAGCTATTGAGCAGGATGCGGATGTGGTAATGTTTTTATACCGCGATGATTATTACAACAAAGATACGGAGCATCCCAACGAGGCTGAAGTTATTATTGCAAAGCAGCGTAACGGCCCTATTGGAACGGTGAATTTGATCTGGAAGCCGGAGTACACGAAGTTCGTCAATGCAGCACGGCCTCAGGGCGGGAATTCAGAGGGTTAAAATTTCAGTCATAATAGCAGTTCTCAACGCATACATTAAAAGTAAGGTCAAACCGGACCGCGCAGGGCACGGCGGAGGATCGTTACATTAAGCAGTGTGAAGGAGAGAACAGTTATGGATGAAGTACATTATCTTATATCAGACGCGTCCAGAAAGGTGGATGTGGAAGCCCATGTATTAAGGTACTGGGAGGAAGAACTGGAGCTGGATATTCCCAGAAATGAGATGGGACACAGATATTATACAGATTTTCATATCCGTATGTTTAGGCAGGTAAAGAGCTTAAAGGAAAAGGGGTATCAGCTGAAAGCCATTAAGCATGCCCTAAACCAGGTTCTGCATCAGGATGGGGAAAATGGAGCGCAGCTTACGGACGAACTGCTGGAAAAGGATATGGATGCCGCTTTAAGAGGGTTTAAGGAGGAGGAACGTCTGGCGCCATTAAGGCCGGTTCAGGCAGAAACAATCCCGGCTGTTTCTATGGAGGAACGAATGGCCCAGTTCCAGCAGATTATGAACCTGATCATCGGACGGGCTCTGGAGGTTAATAATGAGAAGCTCAGTCAGGATATCAGCAGTCTTGTAAACGAAAAGCTATCCGGGGAAATGGAGCTTTTGCTTCAGTCCTCAGACCGGAAAGAAGAGGAGCGATTCCGCCAGCTGGACGAGGTGATCCGCTCCTTCCAGAAGAGCGGACAGGCTGAGGCGGCAGCTGCCAGAGTGCCGTTTTTTAAGCGGAAGCCATTTAAAAGAAGTGGAAAAAGCAGGAACGCATCAGGCCATCCTCAGCGGTCCGGGGGGCTGATCCCGTAAAAAAATCTCGCCATTTATATCGGAATATGATAATATGATACTGAAAGTGAACGAGACAGCACACCGGGATTTTACATCCGGTATCATATTGTTAAATCCGGCCATATTTCAGGCTGAGTCATACAAAGGAAGGATCAAGAGCAATTTCATGAACCAAAGATTTAGATACAGAAAATACCTTACATATGCCCTGGCCTCAGGGATACTGGCAGCCTCTCTCACACTGGGAGGTTGTGCAGACCAGACAGCAGGGGGGATGGCGGCAACTCCGGCTCAGGCCCAGGCACGGGCGGCAGCCCCTGAGGAGGAAACAGAAGCTATCGCACCTTTAAACTTAAGCGGCCAGATCCTGCCCGATCTGGATGATGTAGAGCTTCCGGAGAATGCGGAGCCGGTTCCTGAGTACTTAAGGGAAGGCGTCCGCCATGAGATCGTAAAGAAGCTCCAGCAGCGTCTCATGGATCTGGGATTTATGGATAATGATGAACCTACCGATTATTTCGGCCAGGTAACACTTCAGGCTGTAAAACATTTCCAGAGACAGAATGAGATGCCACAGGATGGAATTGTAGGAGATGCCACCTGGGAGGCTCTGATGGCTGAGGACGCCAAGTATTATGCCGTTTCCAAGGGAACCCAGGGCGACGATATACAGCGGATCCAGCAGCGTCTTTATGAGCTGGGTTATCTGGCAAAGGCGGATCAGGTAACTGGTAATTTTGGAGATTCCACGGAAGCTGCGGTAATTAAGCTTCAGGAGGTCAATGGCCTAAGCCCGGATGGAAAGGTAGGACAGAAAACCTATAACCTTCTGTACAGCGATGAGGTCCGCCCCAACCTCCTGTCTTACGGCGAAAAGAGTGAGGTGGTTTTAGCCTGCCAGCAGCGTCTGAAGGAATTAGGATATCTTACAACCACACCGGACGGCGCTTATGGACAGGATACGGTGATTGCTGTAAAGCAGTTCCAGGCCAGAAACGATCAGGTCGTAGACGGCTACCTGGGTCCATCTACCCGTATTGCCTTAAATGATCCGTCGGCTCGTCCAAATGGATTGATGCTGGGCGAACAGGGCGAAACGGTTACCAGAGTACAGCAGCTTTTAAGCAAATATGGATATTTAAGCTCTGCCAATGTGACCGGATATTATGGAGAGGTAACAGAGCAGGCGGTTAAAAACTTCCAGAGCCGCAACGGACTGGCAGCAGATGGTCAGGTCGGCATCCAGACCATGACAAAGCTTACCAGCGACAATGTGAGACGTCCGGCAGCAAACTCCGGCGGAGGAAGCTCTGCACAGACCGGAGGAGGAAGTACGGGAGGAAGCGGCGGAAATAAGAAGCCGGCAGGAAATAACGGCAGCCAGGGCGGTTCTTCCTCTGCGCCGAAGGCACCTTCCGGTACAGGCGTATCTGCTTTGATATCTGTGGCTTCATCCAAGATCGGAAGTCCTTATGTGTGGGGAGCTAAGGGTCCCAATGCCTTCGACTGCTCCGGTTTTGTATACTGGTGTCTGAATCAGGTAGGTGTTCGTCAGAGCTACCTTACTTCTTCCGGCTGGCGCAATGTGGGACGCTATACGAAGATCACCAACTTTAATGATATTCAGGCCGGCGATATTGTGGTAGTAAACGGCCATGTAGGTATTGCGGCAGGAGGCGGGACTGTGATCGACGCATCCTCCAGTAACGGCCGCGTAGTACACAGAAGCTTAAGCCAGTGGTGGAGAAACAACTTTATTTGTGCATGGAGAATCTTCTAAAAGCTACAGAGAATCTCTGAAAGAAAGAGTCAGGCAAAGCCATAACACATCCGCGGCACATGTCCCGCGGATGTGTGCGTTTTGGAAAAAAATGGGAGGAAATACAAATGCAGACAATTTTAGTATGCGACGATGACAAGCAGATTGTGGAAGCCATTGATATTTATCTTACAGGAGAAGGCTACAAGGTAATTAAGGCGTATGACGGCTATGAGGCCCTGGAATATCTGGAAAATAACTCCGCAGACCTGCTGATCCTGGACGTAATGATGCCCGGACTGGATGGTATCCGGACGACTCTTAAGGTAAGGGAAAACAGCAGCATCCCCATTATCATCCTGTCTGCCAAATCTGAGGATGCAGACAAGATCCTGGGATTGAATATCGGGGCAGATGACTATATTACAAAGCCGTTTAATCCTCTGGAGCTGGTTGCCAGAGTCAAGTCCCAGCTGCGCCGCTATACACAGCTTGGCAACTTAAACCAGCAGGAGCAGGATCAGGTTTACAAGTGCGGCGGCCTTCAGATCAATGATGATAATAAAGAGGTTACAGTAGACGGAGAACCCATTAAGCTGACTCCTATCGAGTATAATATTCTCCTGCTTTTGGTAAAGAATGCGGGCAAGGTATTTTCCATTGATGAAATATATGAACAGATATGGAATGAGGAAGCGATCGGGGCAGACAATACAGTAGCGGTCCATATCCGCCATATCAGGGAAAAAATTGAGATTAACCCAAGAGAGCCGAAGTATCTTAAAGTAGTCTGGGGCGTAGGATACAAGATTGAAAAACAGTAGGTGGACCTATGGAGCAGAGCAGAAAGAAAATACGTATTCAGAAGGTGGTTTTATCCCTTCTTTCAGTGATATTCCTCGCTATGGCCCTGGCGGGCATCAGCGCCATGTATTTAAACGGAGGCTACGGAAGAGGGATCAGCTGGGTCTATGAGGAAACCTACGAGGACTCTGATACCTTCAGCATGAAGCTGGGAAAAGATATAGAAAATATTTTTACATATATCGGCTATAAGGATCTCTTTGAAACAAACGGACAGCTGGATATGAGCAAGCCCATTGTCCGGCTTACGGATGGGCCGGGGGTAGATGAGGACTGGACACTGGATCAGATCGTCCGGTATGCCAGGATCAGAGGCTACTATCTGGGAGAAAACTTTACGGTTCAGGGTTCCCCTATGTCCATGGACGATGACGACATGGAGGTTACAGTCCAGTTTTTGAATACAGGCTTTGATTTTCTGAGCATGGGTGAAATGGAAACCCGGATGACAAAGGAAGAACTGGCTCTGGATATTCTGGAATGTCTGGGACAGTATTATTCTATTTATTACAATTTCATGGAGCACCAGACCAATGTGCGCTTCCGGGTAGTTTATAAGAGCGATGAAGGAGTGGAAACGGTGTATACCAATGTACCGGAACTTTCGCTGGATGAGCTGAGAGGATTTGGAAAATACCTGTTTATTCCCGGAAATACCATTCGTATGGATACGAATCTGGCGGTCATTCCCCAGAATGCGGCTGCTCTTTTGGAAACATGGAATCCGAATAATAATGACCAGAATTATCTGGTGGTTTCGGTTGATACCACATATCCTTATGTTGACAGCTATTCCGAAGAGTCTGCCCAGTACCGCAGTGTGAGAAATGCGTTTATTATGGGAATGGGCGGAGTAATTGTCGGATTCATCGGTCTGTTTGCGGCGTTAGTATGGCTGGTGTTCCTGTCGGGACATACAGACAATCTGGACAGCGAGATACGCCTTTATCCGGTTGATCGGATTCCTACGGAGGTATGCATTCTCCTGGGGGCTGTAGCAGCAGCGGTGCTCCTTTTGTGGGGGAAACGGCTTGGAATGATGGTAATCGGTCTTTTTTTCAGTGAGGAACATCTGCCTTTCTGGAATAAGATGCTTCGATATCTGATCATTTACAGCTGTGCAGTTCCCTGCGGTTTCAGTCTTCTGCGCCGATACAAGGCCGGAACGCTTTGGACGGGGAGTCTTGGAAAAAGAGGGACTGCGGCATTTAAAGCTTATCGGGAAAAGACCAGCTATGCAGTAGGCGGAGCGCTGTGTTATCTTACTTTTTTAGGCTGCAACGGCTTTATGATGTGGCTGATTCTCTTTTTATTTACAACCAGAGGAGAACGGATCAGCTACCGGATCATGTATTATGTTGTGCTTGTGCTGTTTGTATGGCTCGACGGCTGGGTATTTCACCGGCTGTTTAGGGAAGCCTGCCAGAGAGATCTGCTGGATCAGGCCATCAGTACCATTTCTACCGGAGATACGGGCTACCGTCTGGACACTTCCATGCTCACAGGCAAGGAAAAGAAAATGGGAGAGCATATCAATAATATTACCAGCGGTCTGGACACTGCTCTTCAGGAAAAGGTAAAAAGCGAGCGGTTAAAGGCAGATCTGATCACCAATGTGTCCCATGATATCAAGACGCCTCTTACTTCTATTATTAACTATGTAGATCTCTTAAAGCGGCAGAAAATCCAGGATCCCAAAATCGCCGCTTATCTGGAGGTGCTGGATCAGAAGTCTCAGAGATTAAAGACGCTGACAGAAGATCTGGTAGAAGCCTCAAAGGCCAGTTCAGGCAATCTGAAGCTGGAGGTTTCGGATATTAACCTGGTAGAGCTGGTTCAGCAGACAAACGGTGAGTTTGAAGAGCGTTTTGCTCTGCGCCGTCTGGAGCTGATCCAGACGCTGCCGGAGGAGATCATTATGATCCGGGCAGATGGAAGGCGCCTGTGGAGAGTTCTGGAAAATCTGTATACGAACGCCTTTAAATATGCCCAGGAGGGCAGCCGCGTCTATGTAGACGTAAGAGAAGAGGGAGATAAGGCCGTATTTACGATCAAGAATATTTCTGAAAAGCCTTTGAATATCAGTCCGGATGAGCTTACAGAGCGATTTGTACGGGGCGATGTGGCAAGAACCACAGAAGGCAGCGGATTGGGACTTTCCATTGCAAGAAGCTTAACACAGCTTCAGAAGGGAGAGTTTATCATCAGTATTGACGGCGATCTGTTTAAAGCCCAGGTAGCTTTTCCTGTGGAACGGCGGGAGAGGAAGGCGGAACGAATAGCGGAGGAAATACCGTCTGATTCCAGCGAATGGGAAGATACATAAAGAAAAAGGCTCTCCGAAATCAGCTTCGGAGGGCCTTTTTGAACCCTAAATAATGTGATATGTAAGATCGGTCTACTGTTTACTGATACTCAAATACATTGATCCAGCTCTCTAAGAGCTCCTTTTCCTCAGGACGCTTATAGGCCAGCTGAGCTGCGGCTACTACAGGGAGCCAGCCCTGCACATAGCGTTTTTCTGTACCGGTTTTTTCGCAGAACAGATCCATGTACAGCTCCGCTCTTTTGCGGTCCTTTAAGCTTAACAGAAGGTAGGTTCTCGCCACATCGGCGCTGGCATTTCCCTGGGAAGCATGTACCCAGTCAATGACATACCATTTGCCATCATCACTTACGATGATGTTGGATGGATTGAAATCGCCGTGGCAGAGCTTGGTATGCTTGGGCATTCCGTCCAGTCTGGTCATCAGCTCATAGCGTGTGCTGTCGTCCAGCTGCTCCACGGATTTGAGGGCGCGGATGGTTTTTTCCTTCAGTTTGTTTAACAGAGGGCAGGCCTGCTTATGGATCAGAAGGTGGAGATCCACCATGCCTTCCATGTATTCTTCCAGCTTGTCCGGATTTTCATCCATTAACTGCTGTAAGGTCTTTCCCTCTACGTATTCCTTCAGGATGGACCATTTTCCATCAACAACAGAAACCCCCAGGATCTTAGGAACGTTGAGCGCCTCGATATCCTCCACCCGCGCGTTGCACAGGGCTTCATTCAGAACCTCGGCTTTCGGGAATCCATCACAGAATTCCTTGATGGCAGTGCTGCCGTCACGATAAACGGTTTTCTTTTCACTTGTGAAAACTAATTCTCTTGCCATAATCATACTCTCCTTCCACACATTATATACGGTACTGCGCCGGTTTCCCGCCGCACTGTACTTATTCTACTACAAGGGCGGTAAAAAGTACATACTAAATTTGATAAATTTTTAACGTACTTTTGGGAAATACACTGGTAACAATTCCCTTTTACTTAAAATCGGAAGATGGCCGTACCATAAGCGGGGAGAGGATAGGCCACAGAATAGGGCTTTCCATCGCATTCTTCCTTGACGGATGTGTAGGAAGGACACTGAGAAGCCTTGTAGGCACCGTGTTCATTGTCCAGTAGCAGCGTATATTTACATTTTTTAGGAACTCCTACCCGGTAGTCGGGACGGGCTACGGGTGTGAAATTTATAACAAACAACAGGTTCTTTTTGCCGGTTTCATCTCTGCGGATAAAGCTGAAAATACTTCGGTCCCCGTCGTTGGCATTTACCCATTCAAAACCGTTCCAGTCATTGTCCAGACGGTACAGACAGGGATATTTTTTATAAATGTGCAGCAGATCACGGACGTATTCCTGAAGCTTTCTGTGGCTGTCTTCATCTGCCAGATGCCAGTCCAGAGCCACCTTTTCATCCCATTCATGCCACTGGCCGAAATCCTGTCCCATAAAGAGCAGCTTTTTGCCCGGATGGCCCAGCATAAAGGTATATCCGGCTTTCAGGTTGGAAAACTTGTCTTCTCCCAGACCGGGCATTTTGTTGATCATGGAGCATTTTAAATGAACTACCTCGTCATGGGACAACACCAGGATATAATTTTCGCTGTTAAAATAAGTCAGGCTGAAAGTCATCCGGTTGTGGTTATATTTGCGGAAATAGGGATCCAGCTTCATGTACTCCAGAAAATCGTGCATCCAGCCCATGTTCCACTTAAAGGTAAAGCCCAGTCCGTCCTGCTCAGGATGCTTTGTCACATTGGGCCAGGCGGTAGATTCTTCCGCGATCATCAGTACGCCGAGATTGCGTCCCTGAACGACAGTATTTAAGTGCTTGAAAAACTCAATGGCCTCCAGATTCTGGTTTCCGCCGTAGATATTGGGTACCCACTGTCCGTCCTGGCGGCTATAGTCCAGATAGAGCATGGAAGCAACTGCATCCACTCTCAAACCATCCACATGGTACTGCTCTACCCAGTAAAGGGCATTGCTGATGAGGAAGTCCTTGACCTCGTTTTTTCCGTAATCAAAAACCTTTGTGCCCCAGTCCGGATGTTCGCCCTTGCGCGGATCTTCATATTCATAGAGGGGATGGCCGTCAAAATCAGCCAGTCCGTGGGCGTCCTTTGGAAAATGGGCAGGTACCCAGTCCAAAATGACGCCGATACCGTTTTTATGGAGATAATTTACAAAATACATGAAATCCTTTGGCGAGCCATATCGGGAGGTAGGCGCAAAATATCCGGTTACCTGATAGCCCCAGGAGCCGTCATAGGGATGTTCCGCAATTCCCATAAGCTCTACATGGGTGTATCCCATTTCCTTCACATAGGCAGCCAGCTCATGGGCGGCCTCGATATATGTATAGCAGCCGTCTTTTTCCGGGCGATTCTTTTTACGCCAGGAGCCCAGATGAACTTCATAGATGCTCATGGGCTGCTTTTCAGGGTCTTTCTGAGCCCGCTTGGTGATCCAGTCTGTATCTGCCCAGGAAAAGCCGGAGAGGTCGGCTGTTACAGAAGCGGTGCCGGGTCTGTATTCTGCGCTGAAAGCAAAGGGATCGGCCTTATAAAGGATTTTTCCCGTATCGGTAGTAATGGCAAATTTGTAGAGTTCACCTGTTTTCATATCTGGGTTAAAGTATTCCCAAATTCCCATATCAGAGATTTTTTTCATGGGATTGGCATCAGGGTTCCAGCCATTGAAGTCGCCTACCAGATGAACCTGCTCTGCATGCGGAGCCCAAACGGCAAAATAAATCCCTGATTTTCCTTTAAAAGTCATGGGATGAGCCCCCAGTTTCTGGTAAATATCATAATGAGTGCCGGCTCCGAAGAGATAGCAGTCCAGCTCCGAGATCATACCTGTTCTGGCAGGCGCTGAAGCTCTGGAAGAAGTTCCTGTTTTTTTTGCGGCAGCGGTTGGTTTTTCCGGTGTGCTTTTTCTTACAGCCATATTACGGTTCCCCCTTGATCTTAAGAACTGCTCCGTCACAGCCCTTTAATGTAATCTGCAGTTTTCCGTCTCGAATGGGGAGGATCTCGCCATCCTCAAGAAGATTTACAGCCTGAGAGGCAGCCATGGGAACAGGAATATTTAATACAGCTTCGTTATCGTCATTGTTTAAAGCGGTAATGATCAGGCTGTGTTCACCGTGTCTGGCAAAGGCGTATTGACGGTTGGTTAAAAGCAGTTCCTGATAGCGTCCCATATGAAGCTCTTCATTCTCCTGATGAATGATACCCAGCTTTGAAATACGGTCTGTAAGGGTACAGCGGAGGGAATCAAACGCATCTGGTGAAATGGCAGGCCGCAGGGCGTCGTCGCAGGAGGGCGTCCGTTTCCCTTCGATTCCCCATTCGCCTCCGTAGTAGATGGATGGGATGCCCGGAAGGGTCATCAGGCAGGTGTATACGGGAAGCAGATGCTCCTTTGTACGAAGCTTACTGGCAATTCGATCCTCATCATGGTTGTCTACAAAGGTGTACAGACTGCGTCCGATAGCCTCCAGACGGCGTACATTGTGGGCGATTTCAAAGAAATTGTGGTCGTTAAAGCCGGAGTAAATGCTCTTGTGGAGTTCGTAGTTGGTTACAGAGTGGAGCATATGGTCATTGACCCAGCGGCCATAGTCTCCGTGGATGACTTCTCCCATGAGCCAGAAATCCTCTTTCATGGTTTTCGTTTCCCGGCGCATTTCTTCCATAAAATGGAAATCAAGTACGTTTGCGCAGTCCAGACGGATGCCGTCAATGTCAAAGGTGTCGACCCAGAACCGGATCACGTCAAAGAGATACCGGCAGACCTGGGGATTGGCATGGTTGAGACAGGGAAGTTCAAAATGTCCCTGCCAGGCCTCATAGCCGAAAGGGTCTCCCAGAGGGCTTGACCAGTCAAAGTTTACGCCCTTGTACCAGTCTTTATAGGGAGAATCCCATTTCTTTTCCTGAATGTCTTTGAAGGCAAAAAATTCCCGTCCCGTGTGGTTGAATACCCCGTCTACGACGACTCTGATCCCGTTTTCATGGCAGAGGGAAATGAAATGACGGAAGTCTTCGTTGGAGCCCAGACGGCGGTCGGTCTGTTTGTAATTTCTGGTATCATAGCCATGGCTGGTGGATTCAAAAAGGGGGCCTATGTAAATGGCATTGCAGCCCAGCGCTTTTATATGTGGAATCCATAATTCCAGCTCATCAAACCGGTCTGTCTGTTCTGTTCCGGTATTCTGCTTTGGGGCACCGGTCATACCAAGGGGATACATATGATAAAAAACTGCTTTTTCATACCAAGCGCTCATAGTTGTTGTCCTCGCAATTCTGCCGGGAGTCAAAGCTCCCGGCTTTTAAATTTTCTTAAAAGGAACTGGTAACGCAGCTGCGCTGCATTCCATTCATAAATACAGCAGTCGATCAGTGTAGGATCTACTTCCTGCTCAAAATGGTTTCTGGCCGTTTCAATGGCATGTCTGGTATCTTCAATCTCGGCCCTCAGGCGAAGAAGCTGCGGATCCTGTTTTTTAAGAGTGGCTGCTGCGGTCTGGCAAACGGCCTTCATCCAATCACTCATAGAATATTATCTCCCTGCGCGTCTGCCCAAAACGGCAGAGCGGATTTTGACGGATTTACCGGTAACACAGTCAGTATATCCGAAAAATACCATTATATGCAGGATTGGGGAATAGAACCGAAGTCTTTTTAAAATATAAATTCTTCAATCCGGAAACCCAGTTCCATCAGCTGCCTGGTAGGCTCCCGGAGGGTGAGATAGTAGTAATTGGCAGTGCCGTCCTCGCGGACATCTACCAGTCCGGCGGCTTTCAATATTTTTAAATGATGGGAGATGGCCGGACGCGACAGGCTGGTGCGCCGGGTGATCTCGTTTACATTCATAGCGTGATCTGCAAAATCCACCGATACGCCTGGTGAATCCAGTGCCATGGCATTTTCCGTTAGGGCTTCTATGATGGAAAGCCGGACTTTATCACCAAGGGCAATGAATATAGGCATACAGGAATGAAACTGCTTCTGCAGTTCTGCCGCAGTGGTCATCCTTTGATCTCCTCCTTTGGTTTAAAATTTTAAACTAATGCTATTTTACCATTGTGATGAATGCGGGTCAAGATAAAATGGGTAAAATGCATAAAAAATAAAATGGAAAAAGTGATAAATTATTCATTAGAACGACACAATTTGATAAAATGAACAGATGAAGGGAAAAATATGGTGTAAAATGAAAATAGCCCTTGACTTTTGTCGGAGGGTGGGGCATAATGTAGTAACATTCATTTCAAAATTCTATTTTTAATTCTAATTTTGTAATTCTTATGAGAGTCCATCCCCTGTCGGGGAGAGAATTTCAGATTTTTAAGCAGATCACAGCAGAGGACAGACGCGCAAACAGAGGGGTTTCAGGGCAGTATGCGTCGTTTTTTCTGGAAGGAGGAATATAGTCTGTATTTTGTATGTAAATTTTTATATTGGCTTTTTATGGCAGCAGCTGCGGCAGGAGATATCAGGGAGTACAGGATTTCCAACCGATATCTGGGGTTTGCGCTGATCGCCGGAATCAGCGGAGCGCTGACTTGGGGAGAGGGAAGTATGGCAGAACGCAGTTTGTTTGCGGTCGGTTTTATGATCCGTCTGATTACAGTGGTGATATTGGGATTTCCCATATACCGAAGGGGGATGATCGGAGCTGGGGATGTAAAAATGGCAGCCTTGTTTACTGCATGGCTGGGGGTTCGGGATGGTCTAAAGGCCTTAACGATCGGATTTATGTTAGGAGCAGTTCTGGCTCTTCTTAAAATGCTGCGGCAGGGCAGCATGGTCAAACGATTTCTTTATTTATCAGCCTATATCAGGCACAGTTTTCAAAGCAGAATGATGGAAATATATTATGATCCCTCAAGGGACGGAAGAGAGGCGGTCATCCCGCTGGGAGCCTGCTTTTTTGTGGGAGCAGCCGCGGCAGAGATATGGCAGAGGCTGTGAACGGGGAGCCTGAGGCAGTGGGAGGAGGCGCATGGCAGAGGAGGCGTGGCATCCACAGGCCGGGTAAGGCAGAGAAGGGAAGAAAATCAGAAATACAGCAGGAGGAGTAAAGATGGTAAAAATAATGGCGGTGTATGATGAGGATGCGCTTTATGCCAGAAGGCTGGCAGAGTATGTAAACCGGAGGGAGACCATTCCTTTTACAGCGATGGCCTTTTCGAATCTGGAACGGTTAAAAGAGTACGGAGACAGCCATGAAATTGAAATTCTTTTAGTAGGAGAGACTGTAAAAGCGGCCGCAGATGAAGTGAAAGCAGGTTTAAAAATGGTGCTCTGCGGCGGAGAGTTTTCCATAGGGAAGGAGGAACCCTCTATTTATCGGTTTCAGTCGGGAGAAGGGATTTTGCGGGAGATCATGACCTGCTACTGTACAGCTCCTCCGGAGCCTGCACTGGCTCTTTCGGGAATGGGTGCGCAGATTTTGGGTGTGTACTCTCCGGTGAACCGCTGCGGAAAAACAGCCTTTGCATTGACCTTGGCCCAGGTATTGTCCAGAACGGAATCGGTACTTTTTATCAGCCTGGAGGAATTTGCAGGATTTGAGGCTCTTTTGGGAGAAGATGTGAAGCAGGATTTTTCGGATGTGCTTTATCTCTGCCGTCAGGGAAGCTTTAACTGGATGAAGCTCCGGGCCATGGTGTGCTCTGTGGGACAGGTTGACATGATCCCGCCGGCAGCTTATGGGGAAGATCTGGACCAGATGGAGCCCGAGGAATTAGCCCTTCTTTTAAGGCGTATTGCCAGGGAAAGCGGATACAGGCGGCTGGTAGTGGATATGGGCCACATGGGAAGGGGATCGGCGGCGCTGCTGGACTGCTGTGACGGGGTGTATCTGCCGGTTTTAGAGGATCCGGTATCCAGGGCCAAGCTGCAGGCATTTGACAGGTATCTGTCAGCTGCAGGCGCGGTTTCCCTTAAAGAAAAAATCTGCCGTCTCCGTCTTCCAAAGACATGTCCTTTGAGCAGCATGGAGAACTGTATGGATCAGCTTCTCTGGGGAGAGATGGGAGATTTTGTCCGGGCTCTTTTAGAGGGAGGAGGGGGAAATGACTGAAAGGAATCCAAGGGAGGGAATCCGCGAAGAGCTGCGCCAGAAGATTATGGAACAGCTTCAGGAATGCAGCCGCATGGAGGATGATGAGCTTTACGAACAGATTGACCGTGCGATCCGGGAAAAAGGGCAGGAACTATTTCTGCCTCTTAAAGAGCGGCTGTGGCTCAGGAGCAGCCTTTATGACAGTTTTCGGCGTCTGGACATCTTACAGGAGCTGTTAGATGACAGAAATGTAACAGAGATCATGGTAAATGGAGCCGGGAAGATTTTTATCGAAAGAAAAGACGGAACAGCTCTGTGGGAACGGAGATTTGAACGGCCGGAGCAGCTGGAGGATATTATCCAGCAGATCGTAGGGCGTGTAAACCGGGTGGTAAATGTGTCTTCGCCCATTGCAGATGCCCGTCTGGAGGATGGCTCCCGCGTTCATATCGTGCTGCCTCCGGTTGCGCTGGACGGCCCGGTGGTGACTATACGAAAGTTTCCGGAACCGATCACGATGGAAAAGCTGATTGGCTTTGGGGCTGTTACAGAGGAAGCGGCACAGTTTCTAGAAGGGCTGGTAGCTGCCCGGTACAATATTTTTGTCAGCGGGGGAACCAATTCAGGAAAGACGACATTTTTAAATGCCCTGTCATCCTTTATTCCCAGAACGGAGCGGGTAATTACCATTGAAGATTCGGCAGAGCTGCAGATTTCTCAGGTTCCCAATCTGGTGCGTTTAGAGACAAGGGACGCCAATACAGAGGGAAAGGGACAGATTACCATCAGCCAGTTAATCCGGGCTTCGCTGAGGATGAATCCGGACCGGATCATCGTGGGAGAGGTAAGAGGCGCCGAGGCTCTGGATATGTTGCAGGCTATGAACACAGGCCATCCGGGTTCTCTCTCAACGGGCCACAGCAATTCAGCCAGAGATATGCTCAACCGTCTGGAAACTATGGTTTTAATGGGAGCCAGACTGCCGCTGGAGGCGGTCCGAAGCCAGATCGCTTCGGCTTTGGATATTCTGGTTCATCTGGGACGGCTGGGAGACGGAAGCAGAAAGGTACTTTCCATTGTGGAGGTAAGAGGTATATCTATGGGAGAAATAGAAACAGAGGAGCTGTACAGATATGACAGAGAAACAGGGCGGCTTGAAAAGACGGGTGAACTTAAAAATAGGGAAAAGCTTGGAGATACAGGAAATTGTTAGGATAAAAGGGAAAAAATGGGAGAAAACTGCCGTGAAAACCGGGAGAAAAGGGCAGCCAGGCAGGAGGATTTCCCTGCGGGGCAGCCCGAAGCCCCGGGCTCCGGATGGAGAGGATTACCGGGTTTACCGTTTGTCTGCTAAAGAATATATGGGGCTTTCGGCAATCGGACTGGGGCTTTGCGGTCTTACTGCCTATGTGTTTTACCGGAGTTTTTTTGCCTTTATTCTCCTTATGCCTCTTGGTTTTTTGTATCCTATTTATAAAAAGAAGGATCTGAAAAAGAAAAGGTTGCGGCAGCTGACGCTGCAGTTTAAAGAGGCGATCCAGGTTTTATCTTCTTTTTTAAGCGCAGGATATTCGCTGGAAAATGGTCTTTTTATGAGCGTGCGGGAATTGGAAGCGCTGTACGGAAAAGACGCTATGATCACAGAAGAATTTGAACGTCTGGCAACAGGGGTTCGGATGAACCGGCCGGTGGAGCAGCTTCTTGCCGAATTTGGAGAACGGAGCGGGATTCAGGATGTGGATCACTTTGCTCAGGTATTTGGAATGGCCCGCAGAAGTGGTGGGGAGCTGGTAGAGATCATCCGGCAGAGCGCAGGGGTAATCCGGGATAAGATCCAGGTTCAGGAAGAAATACAGACCATGACAGCGGCACGGATCTTTGAACAGAAGATCATGAATGGCATTCCTTTTGGAATGATTCTCTATATTGATTTCACCTCTCCGGGATTTTTTGACGTTATGTATGGAACCTGGATGGGAAGACTGATTATGACCTTATGTCTGGCTTTTTATATGGGAGCAGTCATGCTGTCTGGAAAGATTCTGGATATTGAGATATAAGGGGGCAAAGAATTGAAGAAATGGAGTGGGAGAAGGGAAGGCTTCTGGAAAAGGGAAACAATGTCACGCTGGAAAAAGCAGCTGGCATGTGCGGCCGCAGGACTGTTTTTAGGTATTTTAGCCCAGTATTCAGGGGGATTTGATCCGGTTTTAAAGGACGGATACATTTTAAACAGAAATCCTTTGGGCCAGGAAGAAGAGACATATCTGCTGGAAGTAAGGGGGCTGGCAGACAGCAGGGAGCCGGAGCGTCTGGAACTGATCCTTGAGGCAGAGCAATATACAGAGAAGGAGGCTGAGACAGTCTATGAGCAGGTTATAGGGGAACTTCCGGGGTATATTTTAGGGGATAATCCTTCACTGGAAGAGGTGCGGCTGCCTTTAAAGCTTATTTCAGAGCTCCCGGAATATGGGGTAGATTTAAGCTGGCGGTCCGGCTCTCCTGATCTTTTAGGATCAGACGGACAGATACATGGGGAGGGAGTGCCGGAGCAAGGGGAGCAGGCAGTGCTTTTTGTGCGGCTCACAGACGGGAACTGGCCCAGAGAATATGAAATTCCTGTAAGGATAAAACCGCCTCTTATGACGCCGGTTCAGAGGGCTGCAAAAGATCTGGAAGAGCAGATAAAAGAGATGGAGCAGGACAGTCGGTATGAAAGTGCATTTTCCCTGCCTCAGTTTCAGGAGGGGAATCGGCTGAGCTATGATATTCCGGGAGGGCTTCCGCCCATCCTTTCTCTTACGGCACTTGGTCTGGCGGGAGCGTTTTTGATAACGCTTAAGGAAACGGTGGATCTGAAAAAACAGGAGGAACGCCGTAGACAGCAGATGCTCCTTGACTATTCAGAGGTTTTATCGCGTCTTATCATTTTTCTGGGGGCAGGAATGAGTATCCGAAGTGCCTGGGAACGGATTGCTGTTGATTACCGCCGGTCGGTGGAACATGGGGTGCATCAGAAGCGGTATATATATGAAGAAATGGTTCTGACGGAGAGCCAGTTAAAAAGCGGTGTTTCTGAAAGTCAGGCATTTTATGAATTTGGAAGCCGCTGTGGCCTGCAGCCGTATATGAAGCTGGCTGCCCTTTTGGAGCAGAGCCGGAAAAACGGGGCCAGAAGCTTAAGGGAACGGCTGCGCCTGGAAATGGCAGATGCCTTTGAACAGCGCAAACATCAGGCCAGACGGCTGGGGGAGGAAGCCGGAACGAGACTTTTAATCCCCCTGTTTCTTTTGCTGGCAGTAGTAATGGTAATGATTGCCGTTCCTGCCTGGCTGGCCTTTGGATAAAAACAGATTGATCAAATAAACGAGAAGGAGGAAAGAGTGTATGGAATTACAGAAGGACAGAGAAAATTTAAAGGACATTAGGGCGTTTGCGGCAGATGAATCCGGCGTGGGGGTGATTGAGCTGGTGCTGATACTGGTCGAAATATTTACCCCCTAATTCACGCTATATATTATGTAAATATAGTAAAAATAGCGGAAATAGAGTAACGGTATAGACAGGAGTGTATATGAAGTACAGTGGTAATAGTAAGGTGTATGGAATTAGGTATTTTAATGTATGGTTCTATTTATATGCTGAAACAGAGATGGATGATTATAAGATTAACATGTTAGGCGATTGCATAAACACAGGTAGTTTGATGAAAATGAAAGATATTCATTGGTGGTGTATTAGGCATAACATAAAGTATAAGGTAATATTTAAGTACAGAAAAGAGTATCCAGTACAAGCTAACATATGGAATTTTTACACATATTGTCGTTTTAGGCTTGAGACTATACGATAAGTTATTACCTTTTTGTTAAAAGATATCGAAGAGGCGGATACAAGATATAATTATATAGTAAAAAAAATAACATTTGTAATTAGAATGTTGAGTCAACAAGGTATATGGTTTATAATAAAAAAAGGAAAATATTTTTGGATTTAAGATGAATAAAATAATTGAATTTATACATATTTATACAGGAGAAAATGCTACATTATGGAGAAAAATGAAATAGGAACAAATATTGATAAATTAGTAATTATTCTCGATACTAATATCCTTTTGTATTTATATAAATGTTCATTTAATACGAGCCAAAATATAGTGGAGTTGTTTAGTAAAGTAAAAGAAAAAGTTGTAATACCTAGTAGGGTTTATAAGGAGTATTTGGTCCATAAAGATGAAGAGCAGGCAAAGATTGATAGAAAATATGATTCATTTACAAAAGATTTGAAAAAACAAGTAAATGAATTAAAAGATAAAATAAATGGGAGTATTTCTGAAAGCCGAAAATATGATTTTCCTGATTGTGATTTACTGGAGACAGGGATTGGAACTTTTTTAAATAAAATTATTATGGCTATCTCAACATATGAGAATTCTTTATCTTCAGAGAAGCAGAATAAATCAGTTCAAATAGCAAATGTTGAGCAAATATTGCATTATTGGAGCAGTCAGGGGAAAATTAAATCAGAGCCTACCATTGTTCAATTAATGGAATACGTTAAAGAAGGAGAATTTAGATTTAGGTATAAAATGCCACCAGGATATAAGGATGAGGAAGAAAAAGACAAAGAAATAAAAAAAGATAGTAAAAAAGATAATTTTGAGGGAAGGATAAGAAAATATGGGGATTTATTTGTTTGGAAAGAAATCATTGATATTGGTAAGGAAAGGGAAGGAGAGGTAATTGTATTTTTAACAAATGACATAAAAGAAGATTGGTGGGTATTAAAAGGTGAACAAACCAATAAAGAAGCTGTTTGTATGAGAGAAGAATTACGCAAAGAGTACATTGCGATAACGGGTAGTGATAAAATCGAATTTATGACTTTGCCGAGATTTTATGAATTATTTTCGGACTATTATAAGATTTGTGACATAAAAACAACCTTAGAGTTGGAGTATCAGTCATATGTACAGGGACAAATTCGTACCAAATATGAAGAACAGATTGAAGAAGAAATTATTAATAATTTAAAAGGGATAGACTGGGGAGAGGTAAGCACAGATTTTGAGGATATCATAGAGCCGGATATTGATATTGATGATCTATCAATTGAGGAGATAACCCTTCATTATGATGACGATGGAGAAACAGCAATATATGATATAAAGATTAGTGCGAAAACTTTTCCGATAGAAATGAATAAAAAAGATGATGAACTTGTCTTATGGATTGCGGAAGTACAAGTGAAAGGAAATCTTGCTATTCAGATACAGAGGGACTTGAGAAATTTAGAAGAGAGTGGAATTTCTTTCAAATCATTTTCATATGATGTACTTTCTAACAGAGATTCAGAGGAGGTACTTCTTGAAATGAAAGAGGAAACTTTATCAGAAACAATGGATACATTAGAGGACTATTACAATCATTGATAAGGAAGCGGTTATTATGTTAAATGTAACATGTAGAGACTTAGATGAGATAACAAAAGAAATTTTAGAACCTATCGTTCATGATTTTCAAACACGATATCCTCGTGTTGAAGGGGAGGCGTATTTGGGATATCCGATATACTTTAATAGAGTTACCAATGAGAAAACATCGGTGGATATGGCATTGATAACAAAGATAGGTGTTTTCATATTTAATGTATTGAAAAATACGGTACCCAATTATGATGAGATACAGAATGATATATATTATAGAGTAAAGGAAAAATTTCAACGTTTGCCCCATTTGAGAAATGGAAAAAAATTGAAGTTTGAATTTTTTTCGATAACTTATTCAATGGGACAAATAACACCAATAGATGATTGTCCTATAGCATTTAGCGTAGAAGATGTCAGAGAATTTATTGCCGCCAATAAGCGACAAGAAGAATTTTCTGATTTTGACTACAATGCAATTCTTTCCGCAATTCAGGAAGCATACGGTCTTAATTATAGGGTTGAACGAGTAGGGGCTAAAATTGGTACAAAGGCCTATAAAATTAATGAAGCTAATGCTTTAATTGAAAAGTATGATCATGCTCAAATGGATGCAATATTAGGAGATACAACAGGAATTCAGAGAATAAGAGGCATGGCGGGTTCTGGGAAAACTATTGTGTTGGCAAGAAAAGCTGTGGAAATATATATGGCGCATAGAGATTGGACAATAGTAATAACATATTCAACTCGAGCGTTAAAAAATCAGCTTGTAAGATATATTAGCAAATTTTATGCGGATAAGAATGATGGAGAAATGTATGATACAGATAAAATTAAAGTGATGCAGGCATGGGGATCGGCATCCTCTGTTGGGGTATATTATGATGTGTGTGTACATCATGGATTAGAACCGCTTAATTTTACGCAGGCTAAAACTAAATATGGTAAAAATAGAGCTTTTTCAAAGGCGTGTGAAGAGGTGATAAAAACTATTCCCAAAATGGAAAAGATGTATGATTGCATTCTGGTAGATGAGGCACAAGATTTCGATAAAAATTTCTTGTCATTATGTTTAAAAGTTCTTGGAGAAGAAAAACGACTTGTGTATGCTTATGATGAATTACAACAGTTAAATGAGGAAACGATGCCAACACCTAAAGAAATCTTTGGTGAAGAGATTCAAAACGATACGCCTTTAACTGTTTGCTATAGGAACCAAAGCCCTGTTATTGTTACAGCACATGCAATAGGTATGGGAATGTATAGAGAAGGATATGATTTACCATTGCAAATGCCAAGTTCTCCCAATGTATGGGAAGCAATAGGATATGAAAGTTCAAAGGAGATTAGGGATGGTGAAGAAGTAACACTTTATAGGACAACTAGAACAAGTCCTGAATTATTGAAGGTAGACCGTAATGAAATTATAGAATTTTTGGCTTATGAGGATTTTACTGAATTGAAGAAAGCACTTATCCAATCATTACGAAATGATATTAATAAAGAAATGTTATTACCTTCTGATATTATGATTATTGATATGGATGCAATTGGGAGTCTGACTAACAGAGCCAGTATTATGACTATGGTCAATATGGAGGACAATTATGAAGGTAATTTATCTATTCATATGGCTGGATCATTAAGCCCAGAAGACTTCTTTAGAAAAGATTCTATCGTATATACTAGTGTTTTTAGAGCAAAAGGAAATGAGACATTTATGGTGTATATTGTTAATGCCCAAAGATGTATTAACTCATTGATTCCTAGAAGTGATAGAAATGCTTTATTTACCGCTATTACTAGAAGCAAAGGCTGGGTAAAAGTAATGGGATATGGTGAGGAGATGAAAGTTCTTTGCAAGGAGTTTGAACAAGTAAAGAATAATGATTTTAAATTACACTTTAGCCATTATCCTACAAAAGATGAAAGAAAACAGATGATTCTTAATAATAGCGATTTAGATGAGCAAACTTTAAAATCAATTCAGGATGCAAGAAGTAGAGTTGCTAAGGCTAAGGCAACAGGTAAGGCTATGAACAATTTACAGTTAATGATGGAAATTATGGGAGTATCGACAAAAGAGGAATTAATGAAAATGCTTATGGATGATAACGAATGATTATTTTTTCCAATTAGCCATAATAAATAGGTTTTGATATGATATAAAATTAAAATGGGAGATAGTACGAAATTTGTGCTTCTCCCATTTTTTAAATAGATTAAAAGATAAAATGAATTAAGAAGATGGTGGAAGAAATCAAAAGAAAACTGAAGTATGATTTCATTTGTAAAGAGGAGTCTGAATTCATCTGTTATGTAGAAAAATCGGATTTGAGAGATAAAGTGATTTTAATGTAGCCATTTGTAGAGAATTAAGATGAAAGGCTGTGAGAGTTTTAAAAGTTAAGAGTTTGGAAACACTGTCGAAACATCATCTACCTACCAGGAGAGTGGAGAGGCCAACTGACAGATTGCTGAAAAGGAGAAGTTGCTCAGTGTGAAATCAAAGTTGATTATGGAAAAAAATGTATATGGATTTCTATGCGAGAATATTCATTTTTCGGTTTCACTTAGAGCAGAAACAAAAAGGCTTCTTATTACAATTACAAGAGAATATCAAAGAGATTCATATATTTTCTGATATGAAGATAAATTGATAGAGGAAACCTGTATTTGTATTAGAAGCAGATAAGCCAATCATGTTTTATTTACTAGAACATGGTTGGTTTTTTTGTGTTAAAAAGTTCAAAGAAAAGGAGAGTGTGGTAATTGAAGCAACTGAATGAAAAAAAGCTAAAAGAAGATTTGAGATTTCATTATGGATGGAATAAGGGAGATACCTGTGTGATGATCACAAATAAAACAAAAAAAGCACCTGCGAATATATGGTAAAGAGTTATGACGGAAGGTATTTTGGAGTACGAAGTCATACTGGACTTTATCATCGAGTTTCACCGTTGAGAATGTTTCGTACAAGGGAGGAGGCGGTTGAAACATTATCAGAATCAAAAGAACAAGGATATGGAGGAATGACATTAGGGTAGAAGGAATGGAGATATTGAGGAGGAAGGATACATTGATTCGATTTATGAGTGATACACATTATGCTGGACTGGAAAAGGAAATGCAGCATATACCAGGATTTCGTCCAAGAAGGAGTGGACTGGTTATCAGTCACCTTTCTGATTGTTTAGAAAATCAGAGAAGCCCATGTGAACGCCGTGTGACCGATTGTGTCCCGTTTTATGAGCTTCTGGAGGTGTTGGCAGAGGAAGTGGCTGTCAGCACCTTAGTAAGTCGTGTGTGCCGTCTGACAGGGAGAAGAAATCCGTGCTTTTTTCAAAATGGTCATAGAGAACGGTTTTTGGCTATGGGAGAGAAGTGTAGCAGAGTCATTGAAGAAGCAGCGACCTGTTCTGCAGTCTATCTTCTTTCCGCAGATCGATTTTTGTGTAGCAGAGCTTTGGCGGCAATTGACCAGGAGGGGATTCATTTTTCCAAAATCCATATCCATGGTGTTGATTTGGATGGCTACGTTTTGTTTCATATGGCAAGGGATCTGTATCAGGGAAGTAGGCATATCCGTTTATCAGAACTTACAGATCCAGAGCTGGTTAGTGATCGAATATTTGAATGGATTATGACGGCCTGTGTGATTCGCAGGCATGGAAACAGAGTTTTACGAGAGGAGGAAAGAGGTATTGACAGGAGTAAACTCGGACAGCATCAGTGAAAAAACAACAGAGTGGTCTGTACTTCGGCTTTTCAGCCCTTTGATAGCTACCGTGTATGCGAAGGATGACTGGGGAAATTTGGAGGAATATGGCGAGGAGTTATTTCCAGCTGAGTTGTGCAGCTATGAGACGGAAATTCTGGAACAGATTGCAAAGGAGTGCCTTCCGGAAGAAGGAGACAGAGGACTGGCGGTCTATTTGGATATTCCAGAATTAAAAGAAAAGATTTATAGCATGAAGCCTACTGTGGAAGTCTGGCGGGGGGAGCTATGGGGAGTTCTGGAAGTAGAAAGTCATAACCAGCTTTCAGAAAGAGAGATTGAAGCAGTAAAGGAGTACTGGGAAGGTCAGGAAAGTGATGGGTGGGGAGAAGGATTTGAACAGCGGGGAATCAAAATTCCAGAGGGAGAACTGTATGTCAGCTTTTGGAACAGTGGAGATGAATTCTTTCTGACCACAGAGGAAGGTCTGAAAGGAGTAGAGCAGGAACCGGCGATTCAGAAAGGCGGGATTGTTTTTGGAGCATTATGATAGAGAATTTTATATCTTTCAATAGTTTAGTCCATGAAAGGAGAGCTGTATTTTTGAATAGTACGAAGGAAGGTATTCATCTGACTGCTTATTAGATAGAAAACTATTACATTGTGACCAAATAGTGGAAAACAGTATGAATGAGGTGTGGAGGAGAATAGAAAATGACCTATAAAGAGTTTTTAGAGTTAACAGAAAAGAATTTAAAACGATTTTTTCCGGAATCTTTTCAGGAGAGAAAAGTGGAAATCAGAGAGGTTTTAAAAAATAACAACATCAAATTACAGGGAGTATATCTGTCAGGTAGCCCAAGCTACACATCCGTTCCACTTTTATATCTGGAATCCTATTATCAGGAGCTTGAGAACGGAAAGAAGCTTGAAGATGTGTGGCAGAACATCGCTCGGGATTATCAGAAGTGTCAGGAAAC
>NZ_DBMACH010000017.1:0-70172 GCF_057861365.1 Enterocloster sp. | reverse complement strand
TACCTGCAGTCTATTGGCATTTACCATTCTGGTATGACTGCTTACGGACGCAAAATCAAAACCGGATTTGCTTTCTTTAATGAAGTTTTCCATCAGCCCTCACTTGCAGTAAAATTTGATGAGATACTCTGGTGAGGAATCCATGTTTGTGACAACAAATGTGTACATGTAAACCATTTGGTTTATCAGGCACTTCCGATGGGGGCGGTTCCTGTAGGGCATAATTCCATAATAGACTTAAAGGATGTGCCCTGTGAAGAAGTTGATATGGGAGAAACGAATGCATATCATTTTTCTCTGGAAGGAGAATTCTTTATGCATAAAGAGCAAGCCTATGTTGAAACTGCTCCAAGAGATATTATACAATTTAAATATGCGGAAAGCCTGCAAATCCAGTAATGGTAAGACACTGCAAATATGAGGATCGTGTAGAAATACATGATCCTTTTCTGCCCCGCAAACCATTTACAAATTCCCCCATTCGTGGTATCATCATAAGAGCGTTATTTCAAAAAAACAATAACGGTGGAGGTTGCAAAATGAAGCTGATAAAAACAGTAGATGCAGAGGGTGCTGTACTCTGCCATGACATTACACAGATCATCAAGGGCGTGACAAAGGACGCCGTATTCCGCAAGGGACATATTGTCGCAAAGGAGGACATACCGGTACTTTTAAGTGTGGGAAAGGATCAGCTGTATGTCTGGGAAAAGGAGGAGGGGATGCTTCATGAAAATGAGGCAGCCGAGATCCTGTGCAGCCTGTGCAAGGGAAACCATATGGAGCGCTCTGAGGTAAAGGAGGGAAAGATTGAGCTTACGGCTGACTGTGACGGTCTCTTAAAGGTGGATAACAGAGGCTTAAAGGCAGTGAACGGATTCGGACAGATGATGATCGCCACCCGTCACGGAAATTTTGCCGTAAAGAAGGGGGACAAGCTGGCTGGAACCCGTATCATCCCTCTGGTGATCGAAGAGGAGAAGATGGAGCGGGCCAAAGAAAGCGCATTGGCTGCCACAGGGGGACGTCCGATCCTGGATGTAATGCCTTTTGTACATAAAAAGGTAGGAATCATTACCACGGGAAATGAGGTGTTCTACGGGCGGATCAAGGATACCTTTACCCCGGTGATCGAGAAAAAGATGGCGCAGTTTGACACGGAGATCATTGATCATGTGACCTGGAATGATGATGATAAAAAGGTGACTGCTTCTATCCTTGATATGGTGAAAAAGGGTGCGGATGTAGTAGTCTGCACCGGAGGCATGAGCGTGGATCCTGACGATAAGACGCCCCTTGCCATCAAAAATACAGGAGCCAGGGTGGTATCCTACGGGGCTCCTGTGCTTCCGGGAGCTATGTTTTTATTAGCTTATCTGGAAGTAGAGGAGGAAGGAAAGAGCCGTACAGTGGCAGTGATGGGGCTTCCGGGCTGTGTGATGTATGCAAAGCGTACGATTTTTGACCTGGTGCTGCCAAGGGTGATGGCAGATGATGAGGTGACAGAGGAAAATCTGGCTTCTCTGGGACAGGGCGGCCTGTGTCTGAACTGCCCGGTCTGCACATTCCCCAACTGCGGTTTTGGAAAAGGAGTGTAGGAAAAATGGATTTTTCACATTTTGATGAACAGGGAAATGCCTGGATGGTAGATGTAGGCGGAAAGGAAGAAACAAAACGGGAGGCCACTGCAAGGGGCAGTATCTTTATGAGCCCGGAGTGCCTGAAAATGGTGAAAGAGGGTTCTATGAAAAAAGGCGATGTTTTGGGTGTGGCCCGTGTGGCCGGGATCATGGGGGCCAAGAGAACCTCTGAGCTGATTCCTCTGTGCCACCTGCTGAACCTGACCAAGCTGACTGTGGACTTTACGATCCATGAGGAGACAAATGAGATTGAAGCAGTCTGTACGGCCCGTACCACCGGACGCACCGGCGTGGAGATGGAAGCGCTGGCCGGAGTGAATGTGGCTCTCCTTACCATCTACGATATGTGCAAGGCAGTGGATAAGTCTATGGAAATGAGCCATATCTATTTAGAGCATAAGTCTGGCGGAAAGAGCGGGGAATTTTATAATGAAGTAAGAAGGCAGAGGTAAAAAATGAGGGATCAGACGGGAAGAGAAATCGATTATATGCGGATCTCCATTACAGACCGCTGTAATCTGAGATGTAAATACTGTATGCCGGACGGGATCCAGTGTATGCCCCGGTGGGAGATCCTTTCCCTGGAAGAACTGGAGGCGATAGCCGTTTGTGCGGCGGATCTGGGAATCAGGAAGATTAAGGTTACAGGTGGAGAGCCGCTGGTGCGCAGGGACTGCCCCCAGTTAGTACGGATGCTCAAAAATGTCCCCGGTATTGAGAAGGTAACTCTCACCACCAACGGTGTTCTTCTGGAACAGTATCTGGGTGAGCTTTTGAATGCGGGGCTGGATGCGGTCAATATCAGTCTGGATACTCTGGATCCGGGGCTTTATGAGACCATTACCGGGGCAGATGCGCTGGATAAGGTTCTGGGAATCATAAGCAGGGCAGACAGGCTTCCCATCCCGGTGAAGGTCAATGCGGTATCCATTGATTTCGACAACTGGAAGGATGGAAAAGAGCGGGACAAGAACGGCTGGCGGGCCATGGCAGCACTGGCAGAGCAGTATCCGGTTGATGTGCGCTTTATTGAAATGATGCCCATTGGTTATGGAAAGCAGTTTCAGGGCATTGATCACAGAACGCTGCTTTTGCAGCTGAAGGAAATGTATCCGGATCTTGAAACAGACCATGAAGTCCATGGTTTTGGCCCGGCTGTTTATTATAAATCCCAAAGGTTTAAAGGCAGCATTGGCTTGATCAGCGCTATTCACGGAAAGTTCTGTTCTTCCTGCAACCGGGTGCGTCTGACCGCTCAGGGATATTTGAAAACCTGTCTGTGTTATGAGGATGGCGTGGATCTGAAACAGGTGCTCAGAGAGGAGATATCCCGGCCGGAAAAGGAAAGCCACTTCATCTGGCCGGAAGGGCTGGATGTTCGTGACGAAGGGCTTCAGAGCCGTTTGAGGACTGTGATGGAGAAAACGATCCTTAAAAAGCCCATGGCCCACTGCTTTGAAACACCGGGAAGGATTACGGAATCACATAATATGAGCTCGATCGGAGGATAAAAGGATGGATGCGAAGGAGAGAAACGGATCTGAGGAAAAGTCATTTAAGGCAGCTGTTATTACGGTGAGTGATAAGGGAGCCAGGGGAGAGCGTGTGGATGAAAGCGGCCCTGCAGCAAAAGAGATGCTGGAGGAGGCAGGCTATGAGGTAGTGGAGACGCTGATCATTCCTGATGAGCCGGAGGAACTTAAGACAGAGCTGATTCGTCTGGCAGATGAAGTCCGGGCAGATCTGGTGGTTACAAGCGGCGGTACAGGATTTTCCATGCGGGATCAGACTCCGGAGGCGACTCTGGCAGTGGCAGACCGGTTGGCTCCCGGAATTGCCGAGGCCATCCGGTATCAGTCCATGGCAGTGACGAACCGGGCCATGCTCAGCCGTGGAGTATCAGTGATCCGCAGACAGACCGTAATCGTCAACCTTCCGGGAAGTCCGAAGGCGGTAAGGGAGAGTCTGGGTTATATTTTGGATTCTCTTGACCACGGGATTCGGATTTTAAGAGGCAGTGCCTCAGAATGTGCCAGATAAGGCCAATAGGAATGAGTAAATAACTGGAAAAAATCAGAAAGAAGAGGAGCGGAAAATGAGAAAACAGCTTTATGCAGTGGCAGCAGCAATTTTAGCAGCAGGGATGCTGGCAGGATGCTCAGGAGGAGCAAAGGAGACTGAGGAACAGACAAGTGTTCAGGCAGAGAAGGAAACAGAGACCGCGAAGATTCCGGCAGCCGCTGAGGCAGAAACAGAAGCCGCTTCAGAGAAAGAAGAGACAGAGCTTTTAGTGGCAGCTGCCGCCAGTTTAAAAAATGCCTATGAAGAGGAACTGATCCCCATGTTTGAGGCTCAGTATCCGGGTGTTATAGTAACAGGCGTCTATGACAGCTCCGGTAAGCTTCAGACCCAGATCGAAGAAGGACTGGAGGCAGATGTATTTATGTCCGCAGCCACAAAGCAGATGGATGCTTTAAATGAAAAGGGGCTGATTGCTGAGGATACGATTGCGGATCTTTTGGAAAATAAGATCGTTCTGATTGTTCCCACAGGAAATGAAGCAGGGCTTGAAGCTTTTGAAGATATTGAAAAAGCATCCTCTATCGCACTGGGCGACCCGGCCAGCGTACCGGCCGGTCAGTATGCAGAGGAAGCGCTCACAAGTCTTGGGATCTGGGATCGGATCCAGGATAAGGTAAGCTTTGGAACCAATGTAACAGAGGTTTTAAACCAGGTAGCGGCTTCCAGTGCAGACGCAGGTATCGTATATGCCACAGATGCAGCCAGCATGGCAGAGCAGGTAGATGTAATTGCTGAGGCTCCCGAGGAAAGTCTGAAAAAGAAGGTAATTTATCCTGTAGCTGTGTTAAAAGGCAGCGCGCATTCTGAAGAAGCGGCAGATTTTGTGGAGTTTTTAAAAACAGAGGAAGCCATGAATGTATTTGAGGCTTATGGCTTCTCCAAGGGAAATGAAATCCTGCCTTAAATCTGTAAATGAAAAGGAGGACGTATTATGGACTGGTCACCGGTTCTGATATCCATGAAGACAGCCAGCCTGTCCATCTTTATCACCTTTTTTCTGGGGATTTTTGCAGCGGGGGTTGTGATCCGTCTGAAAAATGAGACGTCAAAAATCATATGTGACGGTATTCTGACTCTTCCCCTGGTGCTTCCGCCTACGGTGGCCGGCTTTTTTCTGCTCTATCTGTTTGGGGTAAAACGCCCCATTGGACAGTTTTTTATTGATTTTTTCGGAGTAAAGATTGCTTTTTCCTGGGGAGCTACGGTACTGGCGGCGGTGGTGATGTCATTTCCGCTGATGTACCGCTCTGCCAGGGGTGCATTCGAGCAGGTGGATCCGGATCTGACTGCGGCTGCAAGGACTCTGGGGATGAGTGAGTGGGAAATTTTCTGGAAGGTGCTTTTTGCCAATGCCACTCCAGGCATCTTAAGCGGCGGGGTCCTGGCCTTTGCCAGAGGTCTGGGAGAATTTGGAGCCACTTCTATGATCGCGGGTAATATTGCGGGAAAGACAAGAACCCTACCAATGGCAGTGTATTCAGAGGTGGCCGCAGGCAATATGGGGGCTGCAGACCGGTATGTGGCCGTCATTGTGGTCATTGCCTTTATCTCTATTCTGCTTATGAATCTGGGAGCCTTAAGGGCAGGAGGAAGAAAGCATGGCGCTTGAGACAGAACACAGGCTTTTGCTGGGAGTTGAAATCAAAAAGAAGCTGAAGGAATTTTCTCTGGAGCTTTCCTTCGAGGCGGAAAAAGGCTGTCTGGGTATTTTAGGATCTTCGGGCTGTGGAAAGAGCATGACTTTAAAATCCATTGCAGGCATTGTGACGCCGGATTCCGGCCGGATTGCCCTTCAATATGCTCAGGGGGAGGCAGCCGGGGGACGGGTTCTGTTTGATTCTTCCCTTAAGATCAATGAAACGCCTCAGATCCGCCGGGTAGGCTACCTGTTCCAGAATTACGCCCTGTTCCCCAATATGACGGTGGAGGAAAATATTGCCGCAGGCTTAAAGGGAAAGGGCGCAAGGGCTGCAGCGGGGGGCAGGAAGTCCCAGGCCTGCTCCCCTCAGGCCATTAAGCAGAAGGTGCAGGAGATGACGGAGCGTTTCCGGCTGATCGGACTGGAAAAGCATTATCCCGCTCAGTTGTCCGGCGGCCAGCAGCAGAGAACAGCACTGGCCCGGATTCTGGCCTATGAACCGGAAATCCTGCTTTTAGATGAACCGTTTTCAGCAATGGATACATATCTGAGGGAAAAGCTGCGTCTGGAGCTGGCAGAAGCATTAAAGGATTATGACGGCGTTTCCATTCTGGTAACTCATGACAGGGACGAGGCATACCAGCTCTGTCCGGAGATACTTTTGATGGATCAGGGAAAGGTTCTGGCCAGGGGAAAGACGAGAGATATTTTTGCCTGGCCCCAAACCTGCAAGGCTGCAAGACTTACGGGCTGCAAAAATATTTCCAGGATCAGGCGGATGGGTGAACGGCATATCTGCGCTTTGGACTGGGGCGGCTTAGAGTTGATGGCAGACCGTCTGGTGGGGGAGGAGATTACTGCAGTGGGGATCCGGGCTCATGATTTTGAGCCGCTAAGCAGACAGAAGGCAGCTGCATACGCATATGAAAACTGTATTCCTGTGGAAGAACCCCAGGTGTCTGAAATGCCCTTTGAGTGGTATATTACCCTGAAAAACGGTCTGTGGTGGAAACGAGAAAAGACGATTCATACCCACAATTCTGCCGGAGTGATCCCGGAGTATCTTCGGGTAGATCCGTCGGCTATTTTACTGTTAAAAGGAGAACTCTGATATGGAAAAAACAGGAGCAGTCATTGTGGCGGCAGGCCATAAAAACAGAGGAACGGCCTTTTTGCCCATGCTCCCGGTAGGGGACAGCACCGTGATCCGTCGGATCATTATTACGATGAGGCGGGTGGGAATTGATCCTATTGTGGTAGTGACGGGAAAACAGGGAGATGAGCTGGAGAAGCATATAAGCGATCTGGAGGTTATTTCCCTGCGCAATCCCGATTACGAAACGGAACAGATGTTTGACAGCATTTCCATGGGTCTTCGCTACATCAGAGGACTGTGTACACAGACACTGATCCTTCCTGCTAAATTTCCGCTTCTTTTGCGTGATACGCTGGAAAAAATGCTTTCAGAAGAGGGCGATATTATCCGGCCGGTTTTTGACGGAAAAAGAGGCCATCCGGTTCTTATATCGGAGCACGCAGCCGGGAAAGTGCTTGAATACACGGGAAATCGGGGCTTGCGGGGAGCACTTTTTGAAGCGGAGCAGTGCTTTGTGACAAAGGAAGTACCTGTGGAAGATCAGGGAATTATCTTTGCAGTGGAAACGGATGAAGACAGTACGGAACGGGAAATGGAAAAACAGAAGATCCAGGTGCATCCGGAGGTGCGTCTGGTCGTTCGGAGAAATGATCCCTTCTTTGGGCCGCTGCTTGCCCGTTTTCTCACCGTGGTTCGTCATACAGGTTCCATGCAGACGGCCTGCAGGCAGCTGCACATATCCTATACCAAAGGCTGGAAGCTTTTAAAGGAGGCGGAGCATCAGCTGGGCTATGGCCTCCTTGTATCCCGGTCAGGAGGAACAGAGGGGGGATTTTCCTGTCTTACAGAGAAGGGGGAAGATTTTCTAAGACGATATCTGTGCATGGAAGAAGAACTGCGCAAAGAAAGCGAACGGCTGTTTAAACGGTATTTTCCGGAAGAAAATGAGGTGTCAAAATGAGAGAGTTATTTAAAGAACTGAAAAAATGCCTTTTAAGAGGAGAGGGAGCAGCACTTGCTTCGATCATAGAGAGCGCGGGTTCCACACCCAGAGGCGCGGGTTCGCGGATGCTGGTAAAAGCAGATGGAACGGCTCTTGGAACTGTGGGCGGAGGAGCTGTGGAGTATCAGGTAACTCTGGCCTGCAGGGAAGCAGTTAAAAGTAAAGAGTCCAGTCTTCGAGAGTTTACTTTAACCCGTGGGAAAGAAGCCGATATCGGTATGGTCTGCGGGGGAGATGTGACGGTGTACATCCAGTATGTGGATCCTGAAATGCCAGGTATCCAGGAGCTTATCGATCAGGTTCTGAGTGTTCTTGATGTGGATGAGGACAGCTGGCTGATTTTTGACCTCACTGTGGAAAAATCGTGGAAAATGGGGCTTTACAGTGAAAAGACAGGCGTTTTGGGCCTTGGAAATGAAACGGCAGGAGCAGGGTGGATGAAGCATAGCTGTCCTTCGGGAGCCGCAGAAATGAAAGATGGAAGGGACGCTTCTGTATGTGAACGGGTGTTGCCGGAGACGGTATTTGGGCCTGAGTTTACAGCGCTTTTTGGTTCCCAGGCGGTCATTTCCAGAGAAAACGATCATTTTTACTATGTGGAGCCTCTGGTTCAGTCTGGTACGGCGTATGTGTTCGGCGGAGGCCATGTGGCTCAGGAGCTGGTTCCTGTATTAAAAAAAGTGGGCTTTCGCTGTGTGATCATGGATGACAGAGAGATGTTTGCCAACCGGCAGGTATTTCCCGATGCCGATCAGGTAATCGTGGGAGATATGGAGAGGATTGGCGACTATGTGTCTATCCGGCCTCAAGACTACGTATGCGTGATGACAAGAGGCCATCAGTTTGACTATTATGTGCAGAAGCAGGCTCTGGCTTTAAAGCCCTGCTATCTGGGCGTGATGGGAAGCAAAAACAAGATCCGTGTGGTGACGGAACGGCTGCTTGAAGATGGATTTTCAAATGAGGAGATCAAGGCCTGCCATATGCCGATCGGTTTGGGAATCCATGCGGAAACACCCCAGGAGATTGCAGTCAGCGTTGCGGCGGAGATGATCTCTGTGCGGGCCGAGAGACTGGGAAAGATAAGGAGGTAAAGGCATGAAGGAATGTGTATGGGCAATATATTTCAGTCCCACCGGAGGAACAAAAAAAGCGGCCTTCTATCTGGCAGAGAGCCTTGGAAAAGAGGTAAAAGAGGTGGATCTTTCTGCTCCTGATTTTAATGGCGCAGAATTTAAAAAGGATGATCTGGTGATTGTGGCTGCTCCTGCATTTGGAGGAAGGATCCCGGCACTGATGGCAGAGCGGTTAAAGTGCACCGCAGGAAAGGGCGCTGCTGCTGTTACGGCTGCCGTTTATGGAAACAGGGCCTATGAGGATGCTCTGGTGGAGTTAAATGATGCATTGGAGGAGCAGGGCTTTGAGCCTTTCGCTTCTGTGGCTGTCCTTGCGGAGCATTCCATGGTTCGGGAGGTGGCGGCAGGACGTCCGGATGCGAAGGATCATGAGGAGCTTTCCGGTTTTGGAGCACAGATCCTTAAAAAGCTTGAAGCGGCAGAAATTACAAGGCCCCAGGTGCCGGGGAACCGCCCATATAAGGAATGGAAAAAGATGCCTGCAGTACCGGTAAACGGCAGCGGCTGTACCGGGTGCGGACTCTGCGCCGGACTCTGTCCCTCTGGAGCTATTTCAAAAGAAAATCCATCAGTGACAGATCCGGAGAAATGTATCCTGTGCCTGCGCTGCATCGCTGTCTGTCCTTCCGGTGCAAAAAAGCTTCCGGAACGTGTTCAGGAGATGTTAAACCAGAAGCTTCTGCCGTTAAAGGGGATCCGGAAGGAAAATGAGCTGTTTTTGTAAAATTTGGGGTAATTAGTCCGGACCATATAAAACAGGCTGGAGCTGTTCACCCTTCAGAGCAGCTTTTATGGTTGGAATTACAAGCTCTGTTCTCGCAACCAGGGAACAGGGCTTTTTTTGCGGTGAATCCTGGGAAAATGGAACAAAATATACATGTTTGCAGGGAAAGAGAAGTCCGATATTTTTAAAATTCATTCCCATGGCATCATTGGTGGAAAGGAAGATCACCAGAGGCTTTTCATTACGCAAATGGGCTTTGGCAGCCATGAGTACGGGGGTATCCGTGATGCCGTTTGCCAGCTTGGCAAGGGTATTTCCCGTACAGGGGGCGATGAGCAGAAGATCCAGATAGCCTTTGGGGCCAATGGGTTCCGCGTCCTCAATGGTAAGAATGGGTTCCCGTCCGGCCAGACCGCTGATGGTCCGGATATATTCATCCGTGCTTCCGAAACGGGAACGGGTGGTCTGCACATGGGAGGAAAAGATGGGGTACAGCTCGGCTTCCTCCTGTATGAGAGTTTGTACGGTCTGTTTTATTTTATCAAAGGTACAGAAGGACCCGGTAACAGCCAGGCCGATCGTTTTTCCTTTCAGAGACATAAGAATTTCCCTCTATTATAAATGTAGTAGTTTTTAACGTCCCTCTCCAAGGACCTGCAGTACTGCCCGGCACAGGATCCTGGCAGAGGCTTTGGGACTGAAACGTCCCGGAAGCCCCGGACAGGCGATCCGGCAAAGTCCGGCCTGACGGCAGGCTTCCTCAGAAATACAGCCGGAGCCGGAAGCCAGTTCAAAAAGTACCGCGTCTTTACGGATCTGCTTGATAAGCAGGGGATCTGTAAGGATAGGAGCGGGAACTGTATTAAAAATAAGCTCTGCCTGAGGAAGATATTTTTCCAGTTTTTGGGGATCAAAGGTGTCAAAGCCACGCGTTTTGGCAAGTGTCTGCCGGATGGGATTTATCTCACAGACGGATGCATCTGCAAACATTCCTCTCAGGCGGTCAGCCAGCGCCTGGCCGCAGCGCCCATATCCAAGGATCAGGCAGCGGCAGCGATGGAGATTGATGGGGCACTGGCTGACTGCCAGAGAGATGGCGCCTTCTGCGGTGGCAATGGCATTTTCCAGGGAAATTTCTTCCATGTCCATAAAATCCTTCCATAGAATGTCATTATTATCGCAGAACTCTTTTACAGGATCCGGGAGATTTCCGCCAAAAAGATACTGTCCGGGCATAAGGCAGGAAAGAAGGGCAGAGAGTTCCATACCGTGTGAGGGAGGCTGGAACAGATGAACCCCGTCGCGGGTAAAGGGAACGGGGCCGAGGATCACAGAGGCCTCTTTGACTGCCGATTTCATCAGCGGGGAATCCGTTCCTGTAAAAAAAGACACGGGATATCCTTCCTTGGAAAGAATCTGTACCATCCATCGAAGACGCATATCGCCCCCGACTGCAAAAAATGTTCTCATGGCTGTTCCTGCCTTATTTCTGTCTGTAATTTATATATATGAAAGGGCTGGAAAAGCGTGAGAAAGCATGGTATACTATTACACATAGCACACAAAATACTGGCTGCGTCTTTTATGGCTGGATCCAAAAAGACAGAGACCAGTTTTTTTGTAGAAATCGTTATATACAAAAGAGTATAACGGGAGGGCAGAAGATGGAAGATAACAATAAGCTTCATTACGGTTTATCATTGCGCCTGTATTTTGAGGAAAAGGCCTTTGGTCCGGGGATGGTGGCTTTGCTGAGAGCGGTAGAGAAAACAGGATCTCTGCAGAGAGCGGCCCGCTCTATGAATATGGCCTACAGTAAGGCATGGAAAATGCTCCGGGTGGCGGAAAAGGAGTGGGGGTTTTTGCTGACAGACCGGGAGACCGGAGGAAGAGACGGAGGAGGTTCCACCCTTACGCCTCAGGCGAAGGAGCTGATGGAAGCTTATTTAAGCTTTCGAAGAGATGCAGAAGCGGAACTGGACCGTCTGTTTGAAACGTATTTTTCGGATGAATGGTTAAATCATATGAGAGAGATGGGAGGAAATGAAAAAAATGAGTGAGGAAATCGTATTTTGCAGGGGAGGAGGCTGTACGGCCAAGCTGGGGCCGGGGGTACTGGCCCGTGTGTTAAATCGGCTGCCCAAAACAAAGGATCCCAATCTGATGATCGGATATGACGGTTCCGATGATGCGGCCGTATACCGGCTTACAGATGATCTGGCCATGGTGCAGACACTTGATTTTTTTCCTCCCATGGTGGAGGATCCCTATATATTCGGCCAGATTGCGGCTGCCAATGCGCTGAGTGATATCTATGCCATGGGAGGAGAGGTAAAAACTGCATTAAATATCGTATGCTTTCCGGAAGAGATGGATCTGAATATTCTGGGAAAGATCATGCAGGGCGGCAGCGAAAAGGTACGAGAGGCAGGAGGTGTTCTGGCGGGCGGCCATTCCATTGCGGACAGCGATGTAAAATACGGCCTTTCTGTTACGGGAATTATCCATCCTGACCGTGTATTTGCCAACAGCGGCTGCAAAGAGGGCGATGCCCTGATCCTCACAAAGCCTCTGGGTGTAGGGATCGTATGCACGGCAGCAAGGATGAAGGCGGCACCTCAGGCGGCGTATGACCTGGCGGTCCAGTCCATGACAACCCTTAATAAATATGCATCCGAGATTCTTAAAAAATACAGGCTCCACGGATGTACGGATGTAACAGGCTTCAGCTTTTTAGGGCATCTGTGTGAAATGGTAACGGATCAGGCCACAGCCCGCATCTATAAGGATCGCATTCCGGTTATTCCGGAGGCGCCTGCATTGGCAGAGGAATTCTATATCACAGCAGCGGCTCAGAGAAACCGCAACCATGTGCAGGATAAGATTGATTTTGGAAGCTGTGGCTTTTCCATGCAGGAAATCCTGTTTGATCCCCAGACCTCCGGCGGACTGCTTGCATCCATTGATGCTGCAGATGCCGAAGCAGCACTTAAGGAACTGGAAGAACTGGGGCTTCCCTGCGGGATCGTGGGAAGGATCGAAGCGCGGCAGGAAAAGGCCGTGATTGTAGAATAAAAGAGAAGTGAGGAGGAAACAGGCTATGATAAGACTGGATGAAAGGGGAAAGCAGTGTCCGCTGCCGGTGATTGAGGCGAAACGGGCCCTGGAGGCAGCGGCGCCGGGGGAAGCAGTAGAGGTGGTCGTGGATAATGAGATCGCAGTACAGAATTTAAAGAAGCTGGCAGATCACAAGGGGCTGTCCTTTGCATCTGAAAAAAAGAGCAGCAGAGAATATGTGGCTGTTATTACAGCTGGTGAGGGAGTAAAAGAAGGAGAAAGCGCACCGCAGGCAGATGCTTTACCGGAAAAAGAGCCTGAAGTCTGCCATCCGGACGGACGCAGGAAGGGAATGGTGGTTGTGATTTCTTCCCGTGAAATGGGGCAGGGAGATCCGGCGCTGGGAACCCTTCTGATGAAGGGATTTATTTATGCTCTTACACAGCAGGACGTACTGCCGGAAACCATTCTTCTCTATAATGGAGGCGCCTTCCTTTCCTGTGAGGGCTCGGATAATCTGGAGGATCTTAAGACGCTGGAGGCTCAGGGCGTAGAAATTCTTACCTGCGGCACCTGCTTAAACCATTATGGGATCGGGGACCGGCTGAGAGTAGGCAGCGTTACCAATATGTATGAGATTGCAGAAAGGATGACCGGGGCAGCTGTGCTGATACGGCCTTAAGGTGGGGAGCATGAACAGACAAAAGCAGCTGATCATAGTAAGAGGCGGAGGGGATATTGCCACAGGAACCATCCACCGCCTTCATCGGTGCGGTTATCCGGTGCTGGTGCTGGAAACAGGCAGTCCTTCTGCCATCCGCAGGCAGGTGGCATTTTCCGAAGCAATCTATGACGGACAGAGTGAAATTGAGGGTGTGACCTGCTTAAAGGTATCCGATTTTGCAGAGGCAAAGGCTGTCTTAGAGGCAGGAGCCATCCCCATGATGATGGATGAGACGTGTGAAATATTAAAGGAAGTCCGTCCCTGGGCTCTGGTGGATGCGATCCTGGCAAAAAAGAACCTAGGAACGAACCGGAATATGGCGGATAAGACTATTGGCCTGGGGCCAGGCTTTGCAGCCGGGGAAGATGTGGATCTGGTGATCGAGACCATGCGGGGCCACAACCTGGGAAGGATCATTTCCAGGGGAACGGCCCTTCCGAATACAGGAACTCCGGGGCTGATCGGAGGCGCGGGAAAGGAACGGGTCATCCATTCGCCGGCCATGGGGATCCTTTTTGGAAAAGTGAGGATCGGAGACCGGGTAGAAAAGGGACAGCCCGTCGCGGTCATTGTTACGGGGCAGGGAGAGGTAGTGGTAGAAGCTTCTCTTACAGGCCTGGTGCGTGGGCTGATCCGGGACGGTTATCCGGTGGCAAAGGGCTTTAAGATCGCGGATATTGATCCAAGAGAGAGCGAGTATGAAAACTGCTTTACCATTTCAGATAAAGCGAGGGCGATCGGCGGTTCTGTATTAGAAGCCCTTTTATATCTGGAACAGAAACAGGGCTTTTAAGGGAGGCGCATTATGATCTATCTTGACAGTGCGGCTACCTCCTTTTACCGTCCTCCTGTGGTGGCCCGGGCAGTGGCAGAGGCGATGAACTCCATGGGAAACTGCTCCCGGGGAACGCACAGAGAAGCTTTAACGGGAGCCAGGATCATTTTTGAGACAAGACAGCTTCTGGCAGAGCTGTTTCATGCTCCCGGACCGCAGCAGGTGGCATTTACGGCTAATTCCACAGAAAGTTTAAATATGGCAGTCAAAGGCCTGATCGATCCGGGAGACCGGGTAGTGACTACCGTGCTTGAACATAACAGCGTGCTCCGACCTCTGTATGAGATGGAAAAAAGGGGCGCTGTGCTGACCATTGTGGGCTGTGAGAAGGATTCTTCTAACGGGACTTCCAGAAAAGGAAGGCTGGATATGATAGCCATGGAGAAGGCCATTACTCCGGGCACAAAGGCTGTGGTTATGACTCATGCCTCCAATCTCACCGGAAACTGCCAGGATCTGGCTCAGGTGGGAGAATGGTGCCGCAGGGCAGGCGCTCTTTTTATTGTAGATGCCTCTCAGACCGCAGGACTCTTTCCGATTGATATGAAGAGAGATCAGATCGATGTCCTCTGCTTTACCGGTCACAAGGGCCTGATGGGGCCTCAGGGAACTGGCGGGATCTGCCTTGGCACAGGAGTGAATATACGGCCTCTTTTATCCGGAGGCAGCGGTATTATGACCTTTGAAAAGCAGCATCCGTCACAGATGCCGACAGCGCTGGAAGCAGGTACCTTGAACGGACATGGGATTGCAGGACTGCGGGCCGCCCTTCTGTATATTAAGGAACAGGGTATGGAGCATTTGAGAAAGAGGGAACAGCAGCTTATGCGGCGTTTTTATGAGCAGGCGCTGGAAATTCCGGATATCCGTATCTATGGGGATTTTTCCCAGAAAGACAGGGCTGCTATTGTATCTTTGAATCTGGGAGAAGAGGATTCCGCTCAGGTCAGCGACTATCTTTCTGAGGAATATGACATTGCCACCCGCTCTGGAGGTCACTGTGCTCCTTTGATGCATGAGGCGCTTAAAACCGTGGAGCAGGGGGCGGTACGGTTCAGTTTTTCCCATTTTAATACAGAAGAACAGATCGACGAAGCCATTGATGCCCTGAAGCATTTTTAAATAGAAGAACAGGCAGCGGTACGCTGAGACAGAATTTCGTTTAAGGCAGATGCACTGCTTGTATGGCTCCGCACGATCTGGGTTGTGTCCGGACGGACCTCATCCAGAGCACAGCGGATCATTTTGTGGGATACCGTATTCGTAAAGAGTACGAGCAGATCCGGTGTTCCGATCTGCTTGTCCAGGCTGGCACTCATCTGGGTAAAAACCTTTGCTTTGCAGTTGTAGGTTTTGCATATTTTTTTATACTGGGTGACCATCCGGTCATGACCTCCGATGATAACAACACTCATGAAATATCCTCCCTTGCAGGTATGTATTTGGAAATATATAGGTTAGTATATACTAACTAAAAGTATCATATAACAAATCAGGTAAAATGTCCATAGAAATTTTACAGGAAAATGGTTCATTCCAAAAAGAAAATTATTTAATACAAAAAGTTTTAGATTAACTAAAAATTTTTGTCAACAATGCAGATTGCGGTTATATCCTTCTTGGGCTATAATAATTCCATCATAAGAAACAGGAGAGGAAGAAAGAAAATGGGATTTATTGCCGTAGTAATCGTATTTGCAAGCCTTGGCTATGATATGTACCGTGTGATCCGTAGTCATGGAAACAATTGAGATAGAAATGCAGAATGTCTGATGAAACATACATTTTGAAAAGGAAGTAGTCCGGTTTTTGGGGGCAGAGGGTTCTGCCTGCAGGAATCGGGCTGTTTTTATATACAGCTGTTTTTGCGTCTGTGGATGCGGCAGATGCATAGAAATTCCTTGTGCGGTCATTTGCTCCATGATAAAATAAAACAGAACAATGGGAGAAGATGGGGGACAGAACGTGGAAGCATATTATTACGGAGCATGTTTGACACAGGCCGTTCACAGTATTTTCAAGGCGCTGGAAATAGAAAAATACCGGTTATCCGGCTGTCCGTTTGTGATCTCATTCACCGGCGGAGGAGGAAAAACCTCCCTGATCCGCCGTATGGCATGGGAAGGGCGGGAACTGGGACTTAAGGTTCTTGTGATTCCTACAACCCATATGGCCCTTCCGGAGCATTTTTTTGTGCCGGAACCTTCGGTGGGGGCTTTGGAGCAGACATTAAAAGACAGTGGGATTGCGGTTGCGGGAAATCCGGAGGAACGAAAGCCCGGAGAGAAAAAGATATCCTTCTGGGGCTGGGAATTTTACCAGCAGGCCAGAGAAAAAGCGGATCTCGTCTTAGTGGAGGCCGATGGAGCAAAGAGGCTTCCGGTGAAGGTGCCGGGACCGGCAGAGCCGGTGATACCGGGAGATACAGATCTGATCCTCTGCGTGTACGGTCTTAAGGCTCTGGGACAAAAGGGAGAGAAATGCTGCTTTCGTATGGAACAGGCAAAAACGCTTTTGGGAGAGAGCTTCAGTCTGGATAAAGAGGACAGGGAATGGGCAATGGAGGAGAAATATATGGCCTGTCTGATGAAACAGGGATATTTAAGTCCGCTGAAGCAGTCATTTCCTCAGGCCAGGATCCTTCCTGTGTTCAATCAGGCAGATATAGGGGAGCTTGTTCTGGCAGGAAAGCGGATACTGGAGCAGATCGGACATACAGAGGGTCTGATCACGGGAAACCTGTGGAAGGAACCGTCATTTGAGTTGTTTTAAACAGGATAGAAAGGTGACTTTATACAATGAAACTTTCGATGATTTACATGGCTTCCGGCTTTGGAAAGCGATTTGGTTCCAATAAGCTTCTGGCATCCTTTGAGGGACGTCCTCTTTATACATACGGATTGTCTGCTCTGGAAAAAGGGGCGCAGATCCTGGAAAAAAAATCGGGGATAAGCTGTGAGATAATTACGGTAAGTCAATATCCCCAGATCCTGGAAAGTGCCCGCTGCCTGATCTCCGGAGAAAAGGTGCTGGAAAATCCGTTCAGTGAAGAGGGGATAACGGCGTCGATCCGCCTTGGGGTAGCCGCCGCCTGGGAAGATACGGATGCATTCCTTTTTTTTGTGGCAGATCAGCCCTATACGGAAGGAGAAATGATCGCTTCTTTTGCGGAGGGCTATTTTAAAAGCGGAAAAAAGCTCGGCTGTACGGCATTTAAGGGACGCAGGGGAAGTCCTACTGCGTTTGGAGCCTGTTACCGCTCTGAGCTTTTGGCTATTTCAGGAGATAAGGGTGGCCGTCAGGTTATGAAGAACCATCCGGAGGAACTCTGGATCATGGAAACAGAGGAAAAACAGCTGTGGGATGTGGATCTGCCGGAGGATTTGAAGAGGGGGAAAAAAGAGTATGGCACAGGAGCATGATTTTTCAAAGGGCAGTATCATTTCAAATATTTTAAAGCTGGCTCTTCCTATGACGCTGGCCCAGCTGATCAATGTACTCTATAATATCATAGACCGGATCTATATCGGCCAGCTTCCTGAGGATGCTACGCTGTCTCTCACAGGTCTTGGGCTGTGTCTTCCTATTATTTCCATCGTAATAGCCTTTGCAAATCTCTTTGGAATGGGAGGTGCACCCTTATGCTCCATTGAGCGGGGAAGAGGAAATAAGGAAGAGGCAGAGGCCATTATGGGAAATTCCTTTGTAATGATGGTACTGGTGGGGCTGCTCCTTACCACTGTGGGCCTTCTGTTTAAGCGGCCGCTTTTATATCTGTTTGGGGCCAGCGACGCTACCATTGGCTATGCGGATGACTATGTGACGATTTATCTTCTGGGAAATATATTTGTGATGGTCGGACTGGGTATGAACAGCTTTATCAATTCTCAGGGCTTTGGAACCATTGGCATGATGACGGTTCTTTTGGGAGCAGCCGCCAATATTTTACTGGATCCTGTATTTATATTTGGATTTCATATGGGGGTTCAGGGAGCGGCTCTGGCTACCATTCTTTCACAGTTTCTTTCAGCTGTCTGGATCCTCCGGTTCCTCACCGGGCCCAAGGCCACTCTACGGCTGCGCCGTTCATCCATGCGGCTGGAACGGGAGCGGATTTTCCGTATTATGGGTCTGGGAATGAGCGGGTTTACCATGGCGATCACCAACAGTTCGGTGCAGATCATGTACAACACCATGCTGCAGAGGGCCGGAGGTGATCTTTATGTGGGGATTATGACCGTCATCAATTCTGTCCGTGAGGTGATTTCCATGCCGGCTCAGGGCGTGACCAACAGCGCTCAGCCGATCATGGGGTATAATTATGGGGCAAAGGAGTATGGACGGGTAAAAAAGGCCATTGTATTTATGTCTTCTGTTTCTGTTTTATATACATTGGCTGCCTGGGGGCTGATCCATGGTTTTTCTGGATTTTTTATCCGGATGTTTAACCGCAGCGGAGAACTGGTGGAGGCGGGAATACCGGCTATGCGGATTTACTTTTTCGGCTTTTTTATGATGTCCCTGCAGTTTGCAGGCCAGTCCGTATTTGTAGGTTTGGGAAAATCCAGATATGCCGTATTCTTTTCCATTTTCAGGAAAGTGATAATCGTAATCCCGCTGATATTGATCTTGCCGACAATTTTTCATCTGGGCACAGACGGTATCCTTATGGCAGAACCCATATCTAATTTTATCGGCGGAACGGCCTGTTTCGGGACCATGCTGTGTACGGTATGGCGCGAACTGGGAAAGAAGGAGAAATCAAATGCACAGGAAACATAAGAGCAGGACATGGGTGGCAGCAGTCCTGTTTGTGGGGACTGCTATTCTTTTTACATGCGGATTTGGCAGAATGTCGGAGTATTCTTCTGGAGAAAGGGGTCATCTGCGTTCGGCAACCTATTATTCCGATGACTGGGTGATCAATTTCTGGAACAGCGAAAGTGTCCATATGGAGGAGGAACTGGCACGTATTGCGGCAGACGGCTTTAACAGTATTATCCTGGCAGTTCCGTGGAGGGAATTTCAGGCGGAAACAGCTCCGGTCATGTATGAGGAGTATGCCTGGAAGAAGCTGGGGCATGTTATGGAAGCAGCCGGAAAACAGGGATTGGGAGTGATCCTCAGAGTGGGTTATACCTGGGATTATGCGTCACCGGAGTCTGCTTTGTCACGGTATGAGGGACTTTTATATGATCCGCAGCTAAAAGCCGCATGGATTTCCTATGCAGAACGTCTGTATAAACAGGTTTCTGCTTATGAAAACTTCTGCGGCGGCTTTCTCACCTGGGAAGATTTCTGGAATTTCACGGAAAATGCAGCCGGATATGGAAATGGGATTGCCGGACGCAGAATGGCAAAGCTGTGCGGATATACGGATTACCTGAAGGAAAAATATACGCTGGAGCAGCTAAAGGAATATTATGGAACTTCCTTTGAAAATTATGAGGAAATATGGCTTCCGGAGAAGGACTCTTATGCAAGAAAGCTTTTTTATGAATTTTATGATGCGTTTCTTGCAGAGCTTTTGACGGAAACTCAGAAGGTATTTCCAGATCTTTCCATGGAAGTTCGGCTGGACGCAGATCCGGTAAAAAAAGCGGACAAAACGCTGGAAGGTGTTTCTCATCAGAGTACCTTTGGCTGTGGAAATGCATCCTGCACCAGTATTATGTACAGTGTCCCTATGGGGTTTCCTAATGAAGGCGAGTGGGTGACAGCCGATCAGGCATTAAACATGGCGCCTGTATTTTTTGATCAGGTCAGCCGGTATAATGGAAATAAACCGGTGTATGTGGACCAGTTCCTTTTTACGGACAATACTCCTGGTTTTGAAAGGAATGCCCGTTTAAAGCCGGAGGAGAAAAACGCCTATCTGGCCGGAATGGGTGAGCTGTTTCGCACCATGACCATAGGATACGGCGTGTGGACTTACAGGGATTACGGAGATAACAAGCTTTATAACCCCCAGTTTGCCCTGGGACTGAGAGGCTGGAAGGTAACCGGAGAAAGCTATATCGAAGAGGGGAAGAATGGAAAAGAAGCGGTTCTTCCTTCAGGAAGCAGCATTTCCCAGGAGATGCGGGGCAGAGTCACCGGCAGAACTGGCCCGGATGTCCATGTGCGTTTTTCTCTGGAAGGAACAGCCGGGAGTATGGTAAGCGTCCGGGTGGGGAAGCGGACTAAGACCCTTCAGGCAGGAGAAAGAACAGATGCAGAACTGGTATTTGAGAATGCATTAGCAGAAGAACTGACCATTTCCTGCACCGGAGGAGGCAGCGTACGGATTGACGATCTGAATCTGTATACGTTTGTGACAGAGGGTGATATATACCGCATGGATGGCTCCGAGGGGGAATGTACGGATGGGATCCGGCAGCTGAACCAGGCTCTGGGGGCAGAGGATTAAGGTATTTTTGCATGAGAAAAGCCACCAGAGCGCATACTAAATCCTGTCATGACGCCTGAAACCTTACGTTTTGGGAAAATTTATGTGACAGGAGGAAATCAAATATGACAAAATTGGAATGTTCAGTGGAAAACTGTGTGCACAATGCAGATCAGTGCTGCTGCAGAGGCTCGATCCTGGTAGACGGACACGGAGCCAGGGATGCAGAGGGTACCTGTTGTGCCAGCTTTGAGGAAAATAAGGGCGGGTCTTTTAAAAATCTCTTTAAAACTCCGGAAACCCGTCTGGAGGTAGACTGTGATGCCGTAAACTGCGTCTACAATGAGGACTGCTGCTGTACGGCGTCCGGAATCTGTATCTGCGGAAACGGAGCCTGCGACTGTGAAAATACAAGATGCGCCACTTATAAGGCAAAATAGGAAACTTAAAAAAATAGTTGACATTCCCGGAATCATATGGTATCATTTTAGAAGTTGTGAAAACAACGCACAGGAAAGCAGGTTATCCGCCTCACCTTGGCACGAGTCAGTGACCCGGGTTTATATCAGAAGCTGTATAAAAGGTTTTTTATATAAAGAATCTTTTTCGGTTTAAAACCAGAGCAGCAGACGAGTATGATTTTTTAGCGGATGGCATAAGCTGTCCGCTTTTTACATTTACCAAGCAGAGGCAAAGGCTCTTCATTCAAACAAACATGACTATGGAGGTGTACGACTATTAGCGAGTTAATGATCAACGAACAAATCAGAGACAGAGAGATCCGTCTGATCGGTGAGAACGGCGAACAGTTAGGTATTATGTCTGCAAGAGACGCCTACAAGATGGCGCAGGAGGCAGAGCTGGATCTTGTGAAGATCGCTCCTACTGCAAAGCCGCCGGTATGCAAGATCATCGATTATGGAAAGTACCGTTACGAATTGGCCCGTAAAGAAAAGGAAGCCAGAAAGAAACAGAAAGTGATTGACGTCAAAGAAGTTCGTTTGTCCCCGAACATTGATACTAATGACTTAAACACCAAGGTGGGAGCTGCCAGAAAGTTCCTGGAAAAGGGTGATAAGGTAAAGGTAACTCTTCGTTTCCGTGGCCGTGAGATGGCCCATATGTCCAAGTCAAAGTACATTCTGGACGATTTCGCTGAGAGTCTGGCTGACATCGCAGTTGTTGATAAGCCCTCAAAGGTGGAAGGAAGAAGCATGGTTATGTTTTTAACTGCAAAACGTTAAAAATAGAAAGTTTTCAAGGAGGAAATTTACAATGCCAAAGTTAAAAACCAGCAGAGCAGCAGCAAAGCGCTTTAAAAAGACAGGAACCGGTAAGTTAGTCCGCAATAAAGCTTACAAGTCTCATATCTTAACTAAGAAGTCTACAAAGAGAAAGAGAAATCTTAGAAAAGATATCGTTACCGATGCTACTAACGTAAAGGCAATGAAGAAGATTTTACCATATCTGTAAGTTTTAGATTAAATTAGGAGGAATTACCGATGGCAAGAATTAAAGGCGGCTTAAACGCAAAAAAGAAGCACAATAGAATCCTGAAGATGGCTAAGGGCTACAGAGGAGCCCGTTCCAAGCAGTACAGAGTAGCTAAGCAGTCCGTAATGCGCGCACTGACCAGCTCCTACGCAGGCAGAAAAGAGAGAAAGAGACAGTTCAGACAGCTGTGGATCGCACGTATCAACGCTGCAGCACGTATCAACGGCCTGTCCTACAGCAAGTTCATGTACGGCTTAAAGCTGGCTGAGGTTGATTTAAACCGTAAGGTTCTGTCCGATATGGCGATCAACGATGCAGAAGGCTTCGCAAAGCTGGCTGAGCTGGCAAAGTCCAAGCTTGCTTAATTAAAATATATTGATAAAAGCTCCTGTTCTATGGCTGATGATACAGATTCAGCCGTGGGGCAGGTTTTTTTGTGTAAAAAAATGGATAAAGCAACATGGACAAGGCTGTTTTGCAGAGTTATAATTGTATAAAAATACACACAAAGGAAACGAAAGTTATGGCACAGAATGTAAAAGACAGTACAGACATGATCCACGGAAGCATCGCCAGGTCCATCCTGCTGTTTTCTATTCCTCTTCTGGTTGGAAATTTCTTCCAGCAGCTCTACAATACAGTAGACGCCTATGTGGTGGGAAATTATGTGAATACCAGTGCGCTGGCGGCGGTCGGAGCATCTACGCCGATCGTAAATATGCTGGTAGGTTTCTTTACAGGTCTGGCAGCCGGTGCGGGGGTGGTGATATCCCAGTATTTTGGCGGAGGCCGGACGGAGCAGATGCGCCGGGCCATCCACAGTTCCCTGGCTCTTACGGCAATCCTGAGCGTTTTGTTTACAGCACTGGGCTTAAGCTTTACAAAGCCTTTGCTCCACGCCATCGGCGTACCGGAGGATGTAATGCCTAACTCTGCCCTGTATTTATCCATCTATTTCTGGGGAATGACATTTTCGCTCTTTTATAACATGGGCTCCGGTATTCTGCGTGCGATCGGTGATTCTAAAAACCCTTTGTTTTACCTCATTGCAGCCAGTCTGGTAAATATTGTCCTGGATTTTTTATTTGTCTGCGGGTTTGGAATGGGAGTAGAGGGAGCGGCGATTGCCACCATTATTGCGCAGGCGGTCAGCGCGGCGCTGGTGATGGGAAAGCTTCTTATGACCCGTGAGATTTACCGTGTGCGGCTTGGAGAAATCTGTTTTGACAGGAAAATGATCCGGCGTATTGTGGATATTGGCCTTCCGGCAGCGATCCAGCAGAGCATCACCTCATTTTCCAATGTGATCGTTCAGTCCTATATCAATTATTTTGGTACGGCAGCCATGGCCGGGTATTCTGCTACACTGCGGGTAGACGGTTTTTTGCAGCTGCCCCTTCAGAGCTTTAATATGACGATCACTACCTTTGTGGGGCAGAATATCGGAGCAAAGGAATATAAAAGGGTAAAGAAGGGGATTTTTACTTCCTGGCTTATGTGCTCCGGTATTATTTTAGTGGGTTCTGTTATCATGTTCCTGAAGGCGCCGTCCATCATCGGTATTTTTACAGAGGATGCGGCTGTGATCAGCGTGGGAAGCAGTATGATCCGTATTTTTGGAAGCGCTTATCTGTTCCTGCCCATCATCCAGATTTTAAATGGCGCCCTGCGCGGCGCAGGACGCTCCAAGGTTCCCATGTATTTCATGTTAGGCTGTTTTGTGCTTCTGCGTCAGATTTATCTGATGATCGCCGTTCCTATGACAAAAAATGTTTCCGTTGTTTTTGCAGGATGGCCTGTGACCTGGGTGGTCTGCGCCATCGGAATGCTGGTTTATTATTTTAAGGTGGACTGGCTGCCAAAGGAGGAGTAAATCTGGAGATTGAAAAAAATCGAAAATCCCACTACCCAAATCCTGCATTTTAGTGTATAATAAAACACGGCTTGAAATTAAAGCCGTGTTTTTTGGAGGAATACCCAAGTGGCTGAAGGGTCTGGCTTCGAACACCAGTAGGTCGGCAGTACCGGCGCAAGGGTTCAAATCCCTTTTCCTCCGTTTTTGCAAAATACCGCTTCCTGCAGACTCGTGCTGTATCCTGCAGGAAGCGGTATTTATTTATGCATAAATGGGCTTTGCAATCAGAAGGTTCCGGCTACAGAGGAAGGGATTGTAAACTCCACAGCGCCCATATATCCGGGAGCAACCTCATATTCGTCAAAGGCAATGACCAGAAGGCCTTCTTCATTAAAGTAGAAGCTCTCATCGCCGGTAAGCTCCTTAAAGTCATCCTCCGGCATGTCGCTGTTGTAAAAATAGCTTACAGAATCGTCGGCTGCCATCTGGGAAGCCATCTGTTCTTTAATATTGGCTGTGATGGAGGAGAGCATTTCCGGCCGGTCCTTAAAAAGTTCTTTCAGGGAAAGCTGTTTCCCGGTGGTTTTATCAATGGTAAAGATCTTTGTGGACTGCGCTCCGCTTGCCATGACAATGGTGGTGTCGATGCGCAGGCACAGATAGCGGTCATTATCCGTTACAACTTTATAGGAGGAGTCCAGAGAATAGCTGCCTTCTCCCTGAGACTGGGACAGTTCGCCTTCATAGGCGGCGATGAGCTCCTGTGCATATTCCTCAATGGATTTATTCAGAGTTTCGGGTGCAGCTTCAATCTGCGGGATCTGGATGTTGGCCTCAAAGTTGTTTGTCTTATTTTCGTAGGTACGAAAGGTTACAACCTTTGCGATCGGGCCGATAACAGGGATCTGTTCCATGGCATTGGCGATGGTCGGATGCAGATTGGTAAGAAGAGTAATGGCAACCATAGCGGCTGCTGCGGTCATGCCTGTACGTTTCATTAATTTCATAAAAATGACTCCTTTCATTTGAGCTTTGTCTGTTTCTTTTTTTCCCTGCGCGATTCCGGCAAGAATCCGGTCTCTGGCTTCCAGGGGAACGGGAAGTGACTCATATTCCTGTCTGAGCTGTTCTAACTGTCTGTATCCGGAAAGTTTAAGGTCTTTCTGCTCCATAAAGATTCTCCTTTCATTTTGCGTAAGATTTCTTCGGTTCTTCAGGTTCCATGGTAATTCTCAGTTTTTTTAAGGCTCGGTAAAGACGGGCTTTTACAGTATTTAAATTTTCATCTACAACTCTGGAAATATCTTCCAGTTTCATATCTTCAAAGTACCGCAGCATGACAATGGTTCTGCTTTTTTCATCCAGATGCTTTAGGGCGGTCTTAAGATCCAGCTCCTGATATTTGTCCTCCCATGGGATTTCTGGCATTTCCTCTGCGGGGATTTCCTTTTTATTTTTTCTCAGAAGATCCAGAGAGGTATTTATAACGATCCGATAGATCCATGTGGATAAAAAGTCTGTATTTTTTACCTGGCCGCAGTCCCGGATGGCTTTGCAGGCGCTTTCCTGAACGACATCCAGAGCATCCTCCCGATTCTGTACATAACTGTAGGCCAGACGGTAAAAGCGCTCATATCCATCGATCAGTATCTGCTCGGTCTGTTTTGTGATGGGGTTGGTATCCACGTTAAACTTCTCCTTTCTTGGTTTCTGTCTGTTAGACGGCGGGAATGGTGAAAAAGTTGCATTCAGTAACAATGAATTTATTGCATGGCTGCTTTTATTGTATACGTTAAGGAGCGAAAGAATCAACGCCCGTACAGGAAATTTTCTGATTCGCCCTGTATTGAATTTTTATAAGGGAAAGGGTATAATTAACATAACTGATATATTTAAGCAGTAAGAGTGTATCAGATAAAATGCTGCATTTGAAAAAAAGGGTAAGGAGAATGAGAAAATGATCGAGTGGAAGAATTTTGACAGTCTTGAGTCCTACGGGGAGCTTGCCAAAGCAGAGCGTGTTAAGCTTGCAGAAGTAATGTCCGGAGAGAGCGGTGCAGAGCGTGTAAAAGCATACAGCGTTCCCATGGCAGCAGGCATGGTCTATAACTATGCGGCAAAGCAGGTGGATGAAAATGTGCTTGCAGTATTAAAAAAGCTGGCAAAAGAAGCGCAGCTGTCAGAAAAATACAAAGCCCTGTACAATGGGGAGATGATCAATACAGGAGAGAAGCGCCTGGTGCTTCACCAGCTCACACGCGGACAGCTTGGAGATAAGGTTGTGGCAGACGGCACAGACAAGCGGGCTTTCTATGTAGAGCAGCAGGAGAGAATCGCTGAATTTGCAAAGAAGGTACACAGCGGCGAGATCACCAATGCAGCAGGTGAGAAGTTTACAACGGTTGTACAGATTGGAATCGGCGGAAGCGATTTAGGCCCCCGCGCAATGTATCTGGCACTGGAGAACTGGGCAAAGAAACATAATACATTTAAAATGGAAGCAAAGTTCATCAGCAATGTAGATCCGGATGATGCGGCTGCAGTGCTTGGTTCGATTGATGTTGCTCATTCTATGTTTGTGCTGGTTTCCAAGTCGGGTACTACGTTGGAAACTCTGACAAATGAGTCCTTTGTAAAGGATGCTTTAAAGAAGGCAGGTCTGGATGCCTCTAAACATATGGTTGCAGTAACAAGCGAGACCTCACCTCTGGCAAAGAGTGATGATTACCTGGCAGCCTTCTTTATGGATGATTATATCGGAGGCCGTTTCTCATCTACTTCCGCAGTAGGCGGGGCAGTCCTGTCACTGGCATTCGGACCGGAGGTGTTCGCTCAGTTCTTAGAGGGTGCGGCAGAGGAAGATAAGCTGGCAGCAAAGGAAGACCTGCTCCAGAATCCGGATATGCTGGATGCGCTGATCGGCGTATATGAGAGAAATATGTTAGGCTATCCGGCAACAGCCGTTCTGCCTTATTCACAGGCATTAAGCCGCTTCCCTGCGCATCTGCAGCAGGCAGACATGGAGTCTAACGGAAAGTCCGTGAACCGGTTTGGTGAGCCTGTAAACTATGTCACAGGCCCGGTCCTCTTCGGCGAGCCCGGAACAAACGGACAGCATTCCTTCTACCAGCTGCTCCATCAGGGAACCGATATTGTGCCGATCCAGTTTGTGGGATTTAAGAACAGCCAGATCGGAACAGACGTTGTGATCGAGGACAGCACGAGCCAGCAGAAGCTCTGTGCCAATGTGGCTGCTCAGATCGTTGCATTTGCCTGCGGCAAAGATGATGAGAATCTGAATAAGAAGTTTGAGGGCGGACGTCCCTCCAGCATTATCATTGGAGAGCAGTTAAATCCCAAGGCACTTGGAGCACTCCTTGCACATTTTGAAAATAAGATCATGTTCCAGGGCTTTGTATGGAATGTAAACAGCTTCGATCAGGAAGGCGTACAGCTGGGCAAGGTACTTGCAAAGCGCGTACTGGCCCATGAAACAGACGGAGCGCTTCAGGTTTACAGCGAGCTTTTGAACATCTGATCAAACAGAAGAAAAAATATACTTGCGAAGAGAAAAACCGTCCGTTATACTGATAGTATCAGTGAGGGCGCAGGTCTGGTTTGGGGATTCCATTCCTGTCTTTCACGGAAAGACGGGTTACAGATATGAAGGATATCATGGATGAAGATAAGAGACTGGAAGAAGAGCTCAAGGAGCTGCGCCAGGTTCCCATAGACGAAAATGACAGAAAAAAGAAAAAGAGCCGCAGAAGCCGCAAAAAAACGGCAAAACGCAGGGGATTTCCCTTTGCAGCCGTATTTATGGCTCTTGTGGTAGGCGTTCTGGCAGGACTGGGCGGCGGTTACTACGTATGGGGCTGGGAACGGCCCTATACGGTAGATCTTAAGGCAGTAGAGGTTCCGGATTGGGTAAAGCAGGAGTTTATCCGGAAAAATATTTTTTCAAGGCCGGATGTGAGCCGCAGGAAGATCAACAATATTGTGCTTCATTATGTGGCAAATCCCGGTTCCAGTGCAGAGGGCAACCGAAATTATTTTGACAGCCTGGCGGATCAGGACAGCCAGAAAGGTGGCACCTCTACCAGCAGCCATTTTATTGTGGGCCTGGAAGGAGAGGTGATCCAGTGTATCCCGATCAATGAGATTGCCTACGCAAATGCTCCCAGAAACGAGGATACTCTTTCCATTGAGGTCTGTCACCCGGACGATACGGGAAAATACAGCGATGCTACATATGAGTCTGTCGTGAGGCTTACAGCCTGGCTGTGTACCCAGTTAAAGCTTAAAAGCAGCGATGTGGTGCGCCATTATGATATCAACGGTAAGCTGTGTCCGAAATATTATGTGGAGCATGAGGAAGAGTGGAAGCAGCTGAGAAAGGACATTGATGCGGCCATGAAGGAGCTGTGATCTGCGATACTGCATAAAAAAGCGGGGAGATCCCTACAGGGGGATCATCTCCGCTTTTCGATTATGGTAAATCGTATAGTAATGAAAGCCGCACTGCTTTAAAAGCTCCTTTGCGCGGGTAAATCCATATCCCAGATGCTCCGGAGCATGGGCGTCAGAGCCGATGGTGATGTGTTCGCCGCCCATCCTGCGGTATTGCTTTAAAATCTCTGTATCGGGGTTTTGATGACTCAGCCTGCTGCGGAAGCCGCCCGTATTGCATTCCAGAGCCTTTCCATTTTCAGCCAAAACCCTCAAAATAGAATCAATCTGCTCTTTAAAGGCAAAATAGCTGTAGACAGAAGCACTGTCCGGAGCATAGCGTGCGGCATAGTCCAGATGGCCCCAGGAGTCAAAGAATGGATGAAAGGCTCTGGCGCGCTTAAAGGAAAGGGTGAAAAACTCCTCAAGTCCCTGCCTGGAACCGCAGGCTTCCCAAAAGGAGGGATAAAAGGGATCATGGGAGCGGATAAAATGGCTGGAACCGATGATAAAATCAAATTCAGAGCCAAAATCCTTATGAAATTTTTCCAGGTACCTGCAGATGTGAAGCTGCAGCCCCAGTTCGATGCCGATATTGATGCGGATTTTATCCCGGTATTCTTCTTTAAGAGTGTTCAGGGCGGACAGATACGAGGGAAGATCCAGCTCAAAGTTATCCTCACAGAAGGATGAGTCGCGGTCATGATGGTCCGTAATGGTTATTTCCTTCATTCTCATAGAAACGGCCCGTTCAATCTGAACACGGGCGGGTGTATTTGAATCGCCGGAAAAAGCGGTATGCAGATGACAGTCGCAGATCATGCAGGCTCCTCCTTTCAGGCCGGATGCCAAAGGCGCGGCGTTTGATGATAAATATTATACCTGCGGCAGATAAAAAGTTCAAGGCTGACAAACAAATTCAGGGGAAAGAGGTAAAATGCTGTAATTTCCCGCACAAATTGTTATAAAATTAACGAAAAGGTAGAATTAAAAAAAACGCTTGCTATTTTGGAAAAAATTGATTACAATGAGTACAAGTTGATTATTATTTAACAATAATACAATTTAACAACTAGGAGGAATTGAATCATGGCAGTAAAAGTTGCAATTAATGGTTTCGGACGTATTGGCCGTCTGGCATTCCGTCAGATGTTCGGCGCAGAGGGCTACGAAGTAGTTGCTATTAACGATCTGACTGATCCTAAGATGTTAGCACATCTGTTAAAGTATGATACCGCTCAGGGCGGATACGCTGGCCACATCGGCGAGGGCAAGCACACTGTAGAGGCTGGTGAGGATTCCATCACTGTTGACGGAAAGAAGATCACGATTTACAAGGAGCCAAAGGCTGCTGACCTTCCATGGGGAGAGATCGGTGTAGACGTAGTATTAGAGTGTACCGGTTTCTACTGCTCTAAGGATAAGGCTCAGGCTCATATCGATGCAGGCGCTAAGAAGGTAGTTATCTCCGCACCCGCAGGCAATGACTTAAAGACTATCGTATTCTCCGTAAATGAGGATACTCTGACTGCTGAGGATACTATCATTTCCGCAGCTTCCTGTACAACAAACTGCCTGGCTCCAATGGCTAAGGCTCTGAATGATTACGCTCCTATCCAGAGCGGTATCATGAGCACCATCCACGCTTACACAGGCGATCAGATGATCCTTGACGGACCACACAGAAAGGGCGACTTAAGAAGAGCACGCGCAGGCGCTGCAAACATTGTTCCTAACTCTACAGGTGCTGCTAAGGCTATCGGCCTGGTTATCCCAGAGCTGAACGGCAAGCTGATCGGTTCTGCACAGCGTGTTCCTGTACCGACCGGTTCTACCACTATCTTAACAGCAGTTGTTAAGAAGGCTGGCGTTACAAAGGAAGACATCAACGCAGCTATGAAGGCAGCAGCTTCCGAGTCCTTCGGCTACAACGAGGATCCGATCGTATCTTCTGACGTTATCGGCATGAAGTACGGCTCCCTGTTCGATGCTACTCAGACCATGGTAGCTCAGATTGCTGAGGATCTGTATGAGGTTCAGGTTGTTTCATGGTATGACAACGAGAACTCCTACACAAGCCAGATGGTAAGAACCATTAAGTACTTTGCAGAGCTGGCTTAATTATTCAGTTTTTTAGTAGACTCATAAAAAGGGTCCGGTCGTCAGGGCCGGGCCCTTTTTACGCAGTATGAAAGGGGTACATCCATTATGTTAAATAAGAAATCTATCGACGATATGAACGTAAAAGGCAGAAGAGTGCTGGTGCGCTGCGATTTCAACGTGCCGTTAAAGAATGGTGAGATCACCGACGAGACACGTATCGTGGCTGCTCTGCCAACCATCAACAAGCTGATCGCTGACGGTGCAAAGGTAATCCTCTGCTCCCACTTAGGCAAGGTAAAGAATGGCCCTAACGAGGGTGAGTCTTTAGCTCCTGTCGCAAAGAGACTGAGCGAGAAGTTAGGTAAAGAAGTTGTATTCGTAGCGGATTACAACGTAACCGGCGAGGCGGCAACCAAGGCTGTAGAGGCCATGAACGAAGGCGATGTGGTTCTTCTTCAGAATACCCGTTTCCGCGGCGCTGAAGAGACAAAGAACGGCGAGGCATTCAGCAAAGAGTTAGCAGATCTGGCTGACGATTATGTATGCGACGCATTCGGTTCCTCCCACAGAGCACACGCTTCCGTAGAGGGCGTAACCAAGTTCATTTCTGCCAAGGGCGGCACAAATGCAGTTGGCTATCTGATGCAGAAGGAGATTGATTTCCTGGGAAATGCAGTTGAAAATCCTGTAAGACCTTTCGTAGCAATTCTTGGCGGTGCAAAGGTTGCTGATAAATTAAATGTTATCTCTAATCTGTTAGAGAAGTGCGATACTCTGATCATCGGCGGTGGTATGGCATTTACTTTCTTAAAGGCAGAGGGCAAGGAAATCGGAAAGTCCTTAGTAGATGATACCAAGTTAGATTACTGCCGTGAAATGATGGCAAAGGCAGAGAAGCTTGGCAAGAAGCTCCTTCTTCCTGTAGATGCAGTAGTAGCAGCTTCCTTCCCGGATCCAATTGATGCTCCTGTTGAGGCAGAGAACGTATCCGTAGATGCTATGCCTGCTGATAAGATGGGTCTGGATATCGGCACTGAGACTGCAAAGATCTATGCTGAGGCTGTAAAGTCTGCAAAGACTGTTGTATGGAACGGACCGATGGGCGTATTTGAGAATCCGACTCTGGCAAAGGGAACCATCGCAGTTGCTGAGTCTCTGGCTGAGACAGATGCAACTACGATTATCGGCGGCGGCGATTCTGCAGCAGCTGTAAATCAGCTGGGATTTGCTGATAAGATGAGCCACATTTCCACCGGCGGCGGCGCTTCTCTGGAGTTCCTTGAGGGCAAGGTACTTCCAGGTGTAGCAGCAGCAGATGACAAATAAGGCTGTATAGCATAAGTATACCGCCCGGACCGGAGATAAGCCTGCGGTCCGGGCGGTCCATTTACGGAATCAATGTGTGTAAAGGAGAGATAATCATGGCAAGAAAGAAAATCATTGCAGGCAACTGGAAGATGAATATGACCCCTTCTGAGGCAGTAGCACTGGTAAACGAGTTAAAGCCTTTAGTAGCCAATGATGAGGTGGATGTAGTGTTCTGTGTACCTGCTATTGATATTATCCCGGCAATGGAGGCTGCAAAGGGAAGCAATATCAATATCGGTGCTGAAAATATGTATTTTGAGGAAAAGGGAGCCTATACAGGTGAGATTTCACCCAATATGCTGACAGACGCAGGCGTAAAATACGTGATCATCGGACATTCCGAGAGAAGAGAGTATTTTGCAGAGACAGATGAGACTGTAAATAAAAAAGTATTAAAGGCATTTGAACACGGTATTACCCCGATTATCTGCTGCGGCGAGTCTCTGACTCAGAGAGAGCAAGGGATTACTATTGACTGGATCCGTCAGCAGATCAAGATCGCTTTCTTGAATGTAACAGCAGATCAGGCAAAAACTGCAGTAATTGCATATGAGCCAATCTGGGCCATCGGAACCGGAAAAGTAGCTACCACAGAGCAGGCAGAAGAGGTATGTGCAGCTATCCGTGCCTGCATCGGTGAAATTTATGATGAAGCAACTGCAGAAGCTATCCGCATCCAGTACGGCGGTTCTGTATCTGCTGCATCTGCTCCCGAGCTGTTTGCACAGGCAAATATCGATGGTGGTCTGGTAGGCGGCGCTTCCTTAAAGCCTGATTTCGGAAAGATTGTAAATTATAAGCAGGCGTAAGCCAATAAGGAGATAAACGATTATGAATAAGAAACCAGTAGTTCTTATGATCCTGGACGGATATGGTCTGAATAAAAACTGCGATCACAATGCAGTTTGCGAGGCTAAGACTCCGGTTATGGATCAGTTGATGAGCCAGTGTCCTTTTGTGGAAGGTCAGGCCAGCGGCCTGTTTGTAGGACTTCCTGATGGACAGATGGGTAATTCTGAGGTAGGCCACTTAAATATGGGTGCAGGACGTGTGGTATATCAGGAGCTGACCCGCATTACCAAGTCGATTGAGGACGGCGATTTCTTCCAGGTTCCTGAATTTTTACAGGCAGTAGAAAACTGTAAAAAGAATGATTCCGCTCTTCATCTGTTCGGTCTGGTATCTACCGGCGGCGTACACAGCCATTTAACCCATATCTATGGCCTGTTAGAACTGGCAAAGAGAAATGGCCTGGAGAAGGTATATGTACACTGCTTCCTGGATGGACGTGATACACCTCCGGAATCCGGTAAGGATTTTGTGGCTCAGTTAGAGGAAAAGATGGCTGAGATCGGCGTTGGAAAGGTAGCTTCCGTTATGGGACGTTACTATGCAATGGATCGTGATAAGAGATGGGATCGCGTAGAGCTGGCTTACAGAGCACTTACAAAGGGTGAAGGTAAGGCAGCTGAGAGCGCTACAGCCGGTATTCAGGCGTCTTATGATGATGGAAAGGCAGATGAATTTGTAGTTCCTTTCGTTGTAACCGAAAACGGTGCTCCCAGAGCTTCCATCAAAGATGGCGACTCTGTTGTGTTCTTTAACTTCCGCCCTGATCGTGCAAGAGAGATTACTCATGCATTCTGTGACGATGAGTTTGACGGCTTTGCAAGAGAGAAAAAACTGGATCTGGTTTATGTTTGCTTTACAGACTATGACGAGACCATCACAAATAAGCTGGTGGCATTTAAGAAGGAGCAGATCACCAATACCTTCGGAGAGTTTCTGGCTGCTCACGGCAAGAAGCAGGTACGCATTGCCGAGACAGAGAAGTACGCTCACGTTACCTTCTTCTTTAACGGCGGAGTAGAGGAGCCAAATGAAGGAGAGGATCGTATTCTGGTGCCTTCTCCAAAGGAAGTGGCTACCTATGATTTAAAGCCTGAGATGAGTGCAAACGGCGTATGCGACAAACTGACAGAGGCTATTCGCTCAGGAAAGTATGATGTAGTGATCATTAACTTTGCAAATCCGGATATGGTGGGACATACAGGTGTTGAAAATGCAGCCATCAAGGCTATTGAGACGGTAGACGCCTGTGTAGGAAAGGCCGTAGAGGCTGTAAAAGAAGTGGACGGTGTAATGTTTATCTGCGCAGACCACGGAAATGCAGAACAGCTGGTAGACTATGAGACAGGTGAGCCATTCACTGCTCATACCACAAATCCTGTTCCTTTTATCCTGGTAAATGCAGATCCATCCTTTAAACTTCGTGAAGGCGGCGCTCTTTGCGATATCGCACCTACCCTGATTGAGCTGATGGGACTGGAGCAGCCTAAGGAGATGACTGGCAAGTCTCTGCTGGTGAAATAAGATAAAATGATACCGCTTGAGAGTGGCTGACAATTCCCCCCCCGGAGAGAGCATATCAGAAGCTTTTCCGGGGGGGTTTGCAGTAGTACGCCTGAGGACTCAGACTTTAATTATTCTTCATCTGCAGCCCGATGACCCCGATCATAAAAGCGGCTGTTCCGCCGATGATCCAGCCAGTGACCGTTTCGTGAAAGAAGAATACGCCCCAGAGAATGGCGAATACGGCCATCATGCTCTGGATCACGGGAACCATATAAAAGGGCACCAGGGGGATGGCTTTGGCATTGAGGTAAAAGCCCATTCCCGTGATAAAGCCGAAGGCAAGGATGGCAAGGATGCAGGCCAGATCCGGACGGATAAAAGCTATTTTCCCTGTAAATACAGGCTCTGCGGCCGGGATCAGGGAAAAAAGACCGGACAGGGTAAATATAGCCAGATTGCTGTCGATAATATCCAGCCGTCCAGCTACCATTTTCTGGGAAAGCACATGGCAGCCTGCACAGATACCGGACAGGATAAACAGGCCGGTAAAAAGGAGATTTTCTTTAAAAAATACATCCAGAGGACGGCCGTTTAAAGAGATGCACAGAACGCCGCCGATGCAGAGAAAGATACAGAATCCCTTTTTGGGGGACAGCTTCTCCTTAAAGCACAGTACGCTTACCAGCGTCAGAAACAGGGTCTGGGCAGGCTGGGTCACAATATTTCCATAGGAAAGTCCGTGGCTTAAGGCGTAGTTTTCTGTCAGATAGGCCATCCATTTGATAAAGGCTCCGAACAGGATCCATTTCCAGCAGGATAAGAGGGCCTGTTTTAAGTTTTTTTGAAATGGCTGCCTCAGGATACACTTTAAGATGAGCAGCCACACCACTCCAATGAAAAAACGGAAAAAGGTAATCCATGAAGCATTAAAATAAGGGCTGATCAGTTTGACGCAGGTACCGCCGAAGCTGAACATCAGGGCAACGCAGAGCAGATAGACATATCCCATAGCTGATTTTCTCCTTCAAATCTATTTGACACTATTATAGCAAAATCTGGAAAAAAGGGTAGGAAAAAATTCTTTCCCCTGCCTCTTCCATTTTCCATTCAGATACGTTACAATAAAAAGATAACTGCCCGGAGAAATTACTCTGATGGCAAGAACAAAACAGGGGAGAAAGGAATATGAATACGAAAAAGGGAATGAAAGCGGCAAAGCTGTTAAAAAGCTTTCTTCCATATTATGGAAAGTACAAAAAGGTCCTGATCCTGGATCTGTTCTGTGCGGCATTGACCACGCTGGGAGAGCTGGTGCTTCCTCTGATCCTTCGGTTTATCACCAATCAGGGAATGCAGGATCTGGCTTCCTTAACCACAGGGCTTGTGGTAAAAATCGGCCTTTTATATCTGATCCTGCGGGTGATCGATTCGCTGGCTGCCTATTATATGGCATATACGGGCCATGTGATGGGCGTATATATTGAAACAGATATGCGCCAGGATGCCTTTGAGCATCTGCAGATGCTCTCGGACAGCTACTACAGCAATACCAAAGTTGGACAGATCATGTCCAGGATCACCAGCGATCTGTTTGACGTGACGGAATTTTCACACCACTGTCCGGAGGAATTTTTTATTGCCATTTTAAAGGGAATCGTATCCTTTGTGATTTTGTCAGGAATCAATCTGGAGCTGACGCTGCTCATTTTCCTGATGATCCCGATCATGATCGTTTCCTGTACCTGGTTTAATCTGAAGGTAAAAGCGGCCTTCCGGCTTCAGAGAAATCAGATCGGCGAGCTGAACGCCCAGATTGAGGATACGCTTTTAGGAAACCGGGTGGTTCGTGCCTTTGCAAATGAGCCGGTGGAGATTGAAAAATTCGGAAAAGGCAACCGGGAGTTTATGAAGATCAAAAAGCATACCTACCGGTATATGGCGGCCTTTCAGATTACCACCCGTTCCTTTGACGGCCTGATGTATGTGCTGGTGATCGTGGCCGGAGGCCTTTTCATGATTAACGGAAAGATCGCTCCGGGAGATCTGGTCGCCTATACCATGTACGTGACCACTCTTTTGACAACCATCCGCCGGATTATCGAGTTTGCGGAGCAGTTCCAGAGAGGAATGACCGGGATTGAGCGTTTTCAGGAGATTATGGATGTGACTCCCGATATCAGGGATAAAAAGGGAGCAAAGCCTCTTTCCGATGTAAAGGGAACAATCGAATTTGACCATGTAAGCTTTGAATATGCAGACGATCATACCCAGGTACTGAATGATATCTGTTTAAAAATCCGTCCAGGCGAGAGGATTGCTTTAGTTGGCCCTTCCGGCGGCGGAAAAACTACACTCTGTAATCTGCTGCCCAGATTTTATGACACAACAGGGGGAACTATCTCCATTGACGGAATGGATGTAAGGGATATTACCCTGAGAAGCCTGCGCTCCAATATCGGAGTGGTACAGCAGGATGTATACCTGTTTTCCGGCACTGTATTTGAAAATATTCTCTACGGACGCCCCGGCGCTTCCAGAGAGGATGTGATCAAGGCTGCAAAAATGGCGGGGGCTCATGAGTTTATTACGGAATTAAAAGACGGCTACGATACCTATGTGGGCGAACGGGGCGTAAAGCTTTCCGGCGGGCAGAAACAGCGCATCAGTATTGCCAGGGTATTTCTTAAAAATCCGGCAATCCTCATTCTGGATGAGGCCACCTCAGCTCTGGACAATGAGAGCGAGTATCTGGTATCACAGTCTCTGGAAAAGCTGGCTGAGGGCCGCACTACGTTAACTATCGCCCACCGCCTGACGACCATTCAGGGGGCAGACCGGATCCTGGTGCTTTCCGGCAATGAGATCGTGGAGGAAGGAAATCATAAGGAACTTCTTGAAAAGAAGGGGATGTATTACCAGCTTTATATGACAGCCAACCGTTTGAATCAGGGGCTTAACTGAAAGGAGGATATGTTATGAAAATAGCAGCAGCTACGGACAGCAACAGCGGCATTACCCAGGATCAGGCAAAGCAGCTGGGAGTCCATGTGCTTCCCATGCCCTTTATTATTGACGGGCAGATGTACTATGAGGGTGTGGATCTTACCCACGAGGAATTTTTCAGACGGATGGAGGAGGGAGCGGATATTACCACCTCTCAGCCGTCCCCCGGTGAGGTGACTGATTTCTGGGATAAACTTTTAGAGGAGTATGATGCAGTGGTGTATATCCCCATGTCCAGCGGTTTAAGCGGTTCCTGTCAGACCGCCATGCTTTTAGCAGAGGATTACGAGGGAAAGGTATATGTAGTCAATAACCAGCGCATTTCCGTGACCCAGATGCAGTCTGTGCTGGATGCCAGAGATTTGATAAAAAAGGGATATGCGGCTGCACAGATCCGCAATATTTTGGAAGAAACAAAGTTTGACAGTTCCATCTATGTTACAGTGACCACTTTAAAATATCTTAAAAAGGGAGGACGCATCACTCCGGCAGCCGCTATGTTGGGAACTCTTCTCCAGATTAAGCCTGTCCTCACCATCCAGGGGGAAAAGCTGGATGCATTTTCCAAGGCCAGAACCTTAAAGCAGGGAAAGACCATTATGATGACCGCTCTTAAAAAGGATCTGGAAACACGTTTTCACGATCCTGAGGCACGTCATACCTGGCTGGAGATTGCTTATACCTGCAGCGATGAGATGGCTCAGGAATTTAAGGAAACAGTGGCAGAAATCTATCCGGATGCCAATATCTGCATAGCGCCGTTGTCATTAAGCATTGCCTGCCATATCGGACCGGGCTGTCTTGCTGTGGCCTGCAGCGGCCATTTAAAGGAGCTGGAGTAGATTGAAAAAGAAGAAATGGCTTGAGCGGTTTAAGCTAAGGGGAAAAAGCGTCATGATCCCTATGGTGATTCTGATGATCCTTACTGCTTTGGTTCCCATGCTTTTGCAGGCAATGATCAGCCGCAGGGCCTTTAACCAGACCCAGCTGGAGGCGAAGGGCATTGAGATACAGAATCAGTGTCTGATCTTAAGCAGCCGCCTCATGCGTTCAGGTTATATGACCTCGGATAAGGGAAATACCATGGAGCTGGATACCCGTATGCAGACGATCGCAGATATTTATAACGGGCGGATCGTAATTGTAAACAGCAGCTTTAAGATTATGAAGGATACTTTTAACCTGGCGGCAGGGAAGTATTATGTTTCAGAAGAGGTTATCCGCTGCTTTAACGGGGAGACAAACAGCCGTATGAATCAGGAGATGGGTTATCTGACCCAGACTATTCCCATCCACAGTGCTTCCGATAAAAAGAAGGTTACGGGAGTGATGGTGGTTATGGCTTCTACGGAAAATATTTCCGCACTGACCGACCGGGTTCAGGGAAGCACCCAGCTGTTTTTGCTGTGCATGATCCTGGTGGTGGTGGTCTGTTCCATGGCAGCCGTGTTTTTCCTTATACGGCCTTTTAAGCGGCTTCTGGCTTCCTTTGAGCGTGTTTCCTACGGAGATTTGGACACCGATATCATGGAGGATGCCTATAAGGAAACAATCCAGCTTTCACAGGCAGTACAGAAGTCGCTCAGAAAGCTTAAGGCAGTAGATCAGTCCAGACAGGAGTTTGTTTCCAATGTATCCCATGAGCTGAAGACCCCGATCACCTCTATCCGGGTGCTTGCAGATTCGCTTATGAGCATGGAAGAAGTGCCGGCAGAGCTGTACCGGGAGTTTATGGCAGATATTTCGGATGAGGTAGACCGGGAAAATCAGATCATCACTGATCTGTTAACGCTTGTGAAAATGGATAAATCTGCCCAGAGCCAGATGAATATTACACAGACGAATATAAATGAAGAGCTGGAGCTGATCTTAAAGCGCCTGCGTCCCATTGCCAAGCGAAGCAATGTAGAGCTGATTTTAGAAAGTATCAGAGAGGTAACAGGAGATGTGGATCGGGTGAAATTTTCCCTGGCTGTATCGAACCTGGTAGAAAATGCTATTAAGTATAATGTGGATTCCGGCTGGGTGCGGGTCACTCTGGATGCAGATCATAAATATTTTTATATTCGTGTAGCGGATTCCGGAATCGGGATTCCTCAGGACTGCATGGATCATATTTTTGAACGTTTTTTCCGCGTGGACAAGGCCAGATCCAGAGAGGTGGGAGGCACAGGCCTTGGGCTTGCCATTACGCTGAATGTGATCCAGATGCATCATGGGATCATTGATGCGGAAAGTACACCGGGAGAAGGGACAACCTTCAGTGTGCGCATTCCCCTAAATTATGTGTCCAGACAGGAGGATAAATCATGAGTACCACAGGAAAAAAGGGAAGATTCTCAGTAAAGATCCTTCTGAGACTGTTCTGTCTGACAGGGATTTTATTCCTTTCCGGCTGTCATCTGGAGAAGGAGCCTGTGGCAGCTCCGAAGGAAGGACGATATCTGGTTTACTATCTGAATGGTTCCGGGGTAAATCTGATTCCCAGGGTGTATGAAACGGAGGAAACAGATCCGCTTGCCCTGTCTGATGAGCTGATGGAGCAGCTGCGTTACGTCCCTAAGGATCTGGAATGCCAGACTGCTTTGGGAGACAAGGCAGTATTCAGGGAAAGCCGTCTGGACGCAGGGGTACTGTCGCTGTATTTTGATGTGAGTTATGTAAATATGAAGCCAGAGCAGGAAATTTTATGCCGCGCGGCTCTGGCGAGGACGCTTACCCAGATACCGGGCGTAGATTATATCAGTATTTACTGTGGAGATCAGCCGCTGATGGATGGTCAGGGAAATCCGGTAGGCGCTGTGTCTGCCTCCGATTTTATATTAAATACCAGTAATGTAAATTCCTATGAAAAAACAGAGCTGAAGCTGTATTTTGCAGATAAAACGGGAACAAAGCTGATCTCTGAGACAAGAGAGGTTGTCCACAATATAAATACCTCCATGGAGCAGCTGATCGTGGAACAGCTTTTAGCAGGTCCGGCGGAAGAAGGCCATCTGGCGGTGCTCCCATCTGACTGCAAGATTTTAAGCATTTCTGTTACGGATAATGTATGCTACATCAACTTTGATTCCTCTTTTTTGAAAATGGAGCATCCAGTAAATGAATATCTTCCCATTTATGCCATTGTCTCTTCTCTGGCTGAGATGACAAGCATTACAAGGGTTCAGATCATGGTAAACGGTTCCCAGGATGTGATGTTTCGGGATGTGGTATCCTTAAACCAGACCTTTGAGTTAAACCATGAGTATATCCAAGAAGAATAATGAGGTAAAATGAATATGAAACGGCCGATTGCAGGTATTGCAGCAGGTTTCGTACTTGGAGAGGTGCTGGTCCTGCAGATGCAGGAGGCTGTGAATGTGTGGCTGACGGTGGTCCTTTTGATACCGGCACTTTTTTGTGCGGTTTTAAAATGGGGGACGGCAAAAGAAAGACGGACAGGCAGGAGTGGTATTAAAAAAAAACTCCTGTCTGTTTTTTTAATTAGTTTGGCTATGGCGGCGGGAAGCGGCAGAGGAGGTATGGTAAAGAACCGGCTGGATCATGAGGAAGGACTTGTAAAGCCCTTTGAGGGAAAACAGTGCCGGATCAGAGGCACTGTGGAAAAACGAAGCTGGAAGGAAGAACGGTTGACACTGGAGCTTAAAGAATCAGAGCTCCAAAGCGGAGAGAGGAAGGAAACGTTTCGCCGTATACTGTTGTATATGGATTATGGCAATGTGCCGGACTGGGAAAATGAACTGGCAGCAGGGAAAACGGTGGAGATTTCAGGACGGCCTGAGGTGGTAAAAGGGCCTCTCAATCCGGGAGAGTTCGATTTTCGTAACTATTACCGTTCAAAAGGAATTGCCGTAAAGATATATGGGAAAACATATTTTGGCTCTGAGGGTTCGGCGTATCCCTGTCCGGCCATGCTTGAACGGATAAAGGAGCACTGTGCTCAGGTCTTGAAGAAGTGCTGTACTCCGAAAGATGCGGCTGTGTTTATGGCCATGCTGTTAGGCGATTCAGGCGAAATGGAAAAGGAGCAGAGGGAGCTGTATCGGGACAGCGGGATCGCTCATCTTCTGGCTGTAAGCGGACAGCATCTGTCCGTGATCGGCGGCGGGGTTTATCTGATCTTAAGGAAGCTTGGATTTGGCTTTACGGGAGCCGGAGCTGTTGGGGCCTTTTTGGTCCTGAACTATGGCCTTCTCACCGGAGGCTCCGGCTCTGCCATGCGTGCTGTGATCATGATCCTCTGTCTGTGGCTGGCTAAAAAAGAGGGAAGGACCTATGACACCCTCTCTGCACTGGGGATGGCGGCAGTGCTGCTTTTGTGGCAGCAGCCCTATCTGGTATTTCAGAGCGGATTTCAGCTTTCCTTTCTTGCCGTATGGGCCATTGCCGGGCCGGGAATGGGGCTTTGCAGGCTTCTGGGGCTGGAAAAAGGCTGGCAGAAGGGCGCCGCTGTAAGCCTGTGCATTCAGATGATCCTTACGCCTGTGATGCTGTGGCACTATTTTAAATATCCTTTTTATGGTATGGCGTTAAATGTACTGATTCTTCCCTTTGTGCCGATGCTGATGGTTTCGGGTCTTCTGGTCATCGGGCTTGGAGGCTTCAGCACAGCTTTGGGAAGAGGGGCTGGAGGGGCAGGTCATTATATACTGGGGTATTATGACTGGCTGTGCAGCCAGTCCCGGAAGTTTCCGGGATACAGTCTGGTACTTGGAAGACCCGGATGGGAAAGGATAGCGGTGTATGTGCTCTTTATGATCGTTCTGTTTGCGGGACTGCGGGTTTGGAACGGGAAGAAGGGGAAGACTGGCAGGTCAGTGAAGCTTGCGCTGTTTTTTTGCGCCTTTTATTTCAGCCTTGTAATCTTTATCCCTATGCCTGTAAGGGGAATTGGCGTTCTGTGTATGGATGTGGGACAGGGAGACGGATTCCTTTTGCAGGCAGGAACCCACAGCGTGCTTATAGACGGAGGAAGCAGCAGTGAAAAGAAACTGGGAGAGATGACGCTGGAACCCTGTTTAAACAGTATGGGAATCAAACGATTGGATGTTTCTGTAGTGAGCCATGGGGATAATGACCATATAAGCGGCCTTATGTATCTTTTGGAGCAGAAAACGGTTTGTCCGGGGCTTCTCCTTCTTCCTGCCGGAGGGAAAGGACAGGAGATCTATGAACGTCTGGAACGGCTTCAGAAAGAAGCAGGAGGGAAAACCCAGTATATGGAAACGGGAGACGTGCTCCGTGTAGGTGAGCTTAAGCTTACCTGTGTTTACAGTGGAGAGGGCAGCGATCAAACAGACCGTAACGCCCACTCGCTGGTGATATGCGCAGACAGTGGAGATTTTCATATGCTGTTTACGGGGGATATGGGAAAAAGGGAAGAGGAGCAGCTTCTGATCCAGGCAGACCGCAGAGAGGGAGCATGGATCAGGGAGCATCTGGCCCATATCAATCTATTAAAGACGGCTCATCACGGTTCTTCCGGCTCATCCTGTCTGGCCTTTTTGGAAGCTGTTACGAACGTCCGGCTGGCGGTTATTTCCTACGGGAAAGGAAATTCCTACGGCCATCCGGATCCGGGAGTCGTAAAGAGGATGGAGCATCTGGGAATTAAGGTACTTACGACCGGCGGAAAGGGGAGCATCCGGATCTGGGTTCCATAAAACCGAAATGGCAGTTGACAAAAAAGGTTCCATTTTCCATAATAAAACGGTGCGTATGATTGAACCGGGAGCAGAAAATATCCTGGTCAAAGAATCGCTATTTTACCTTAGAACACAGGAGAATTTAACATGGCAGATATTAGAATGATAACGGATATAAGGGATCCCGCTCTGGATGTGTACTCCAGGACGCCGGAGGTTCAGCTTCTGCGTCTGTTTGAGCCAAATCCGGGGATTTTTATCGCAGAAAGTCCAAAGGTAGTCCAGCGCGCTCTGGACGGAGGCTATGAGCCCATATCTATTTTGGCAGAAAAAGGGAAAATGGAAGGTGAGGCTGATGAGGTCATTAAGCGGTGCGGGGATATTCCGGTTTATATGGCAGAACCGGATGTACTTACGGGACTTACGGGCTTTAAGCTTACAAGAGGACTTTTATGTGCTATGAAGCGGAAATCCCTTCCGTCTGTCCGTGAGATCTGTGCCGGAGCCAGAAGGATTGCAGTTCTTGAAAATGTGGTAAATCCTACCAATGTAGGCGCTGTATTCCGTTCTGCTGCAGCGTTAAATATGGATGCGGTGCTTTTGACTCCCGGCTGCAGCGACCCTTTGTACCGCCGTGCGGCCAGAGTCAGCATGGGAACGGTATTTCAGGTTCCCTGGACAAAATTTGATGAGAAAAAAGAGCCATGGCCAGAAGGAGGAATGGAACTTTTAAAGGAACTGGGATTTAAAACTGCGGCTATGGCCTTAAAGCAGGATTCTATTTTTCTGGATGATCCGTCTCTCAGAGCAGAAGAAAAGCTGGCGGTGATCCTTGGAACAGAGGGAGACGGACTGGCGTCTGATACCATTGCAGACTGTGATTACACGGTGATGATCCCCATGAGTCATGGGGTGGATTCGCTGAATATCAGCTGCGCCAGTGCAGTGGCATTCTGGGAACTGGGAAAAAGGGATGCTGACAGAGGTTCCAGGAAAAATCGTAAGACAATTTAAGCGAAAAGAAATACCATCTTTCCCTGAATCTGGTAGAATAAAGGCAGAAAGAAGAGGCGTGCCAATGACGGGAGGAAGACTTAGATGAAACGAGATAGATACATTGCAGAGCGAAAAAAGAGAGGTTTGAGCGGAAAACAAATCCGGAACCGGGCAGGAATGGCGGCGGCTGTACTGTTTGCGGCTGTAATGGCAGGTGGCTGCGCAACTCCGGCTCAGTTCCCGGACACGATTAAGGTTCAGGATGTAAATGATTCAGAGGGAATCACAGTTACAGGGAAGGAAGAGGTAAAGGTGGTTCCGGATATGACCGAGATCCGCTATGGAGTCTACAGTCAGGCCCAGACTGCTTCCCAGTGCCAGGAGGACAATGCAAAACAGCTGGATCAGACCATTGAAACCTTAAAAGGACTGGGGGTGAAGGAAACTTCTATTCAGACATCTGCCTATGGCTTGAGTCCCATTTATGACTGGAACTCAGGAAACCGGACGATCACAGGCTATGAGATGAATACAGAGATCACGGTATCGGATATTCCCATTGACCAGGCAGGAGAGATCCTCAGCCAGTCTGTGACAGCAGGTGTGAATCAGATCGAGTCTGTCACCTATTTTTCAAGCCAATATGATGAGAGCTATCAGGAAGCGTTAAAGGGCGCTGTCGCTATGGCAAGATCAAAGGCAGAAGCGATGGCGGAGGCATCTGGAAAGAAGCTTTCTTCTGTGGTAGATATTCAGGAATACGGCTACAATCCGCAGGCCCGATATTCCTCCTACAATGCCCCAGCAGCCAAGATGGCAGTGGAAGAAACGGCTGCAGCTTCAGACATGGCGGTAATGCCCGGAGAGGTCAGTGTAGAGGCCCAGGTTACAGTGACCTATGGGCTGGAGTAAGGATAACGAAAGAGACAAGAGGATTACTGAGCAAAAAAAGGCTCCGGCCATTCAAAGCGGATGGACGGAGCCTTTTTTAGTGCGCCTTGCGGCGCACGTTGCTGTATACAGATTCAATTTATTTCTCTGCCGCCTTGTCTTTTGGAAGCGTTACGTTTAAGAAAACAGCAACCAGAGTAGCGATAACTACCGGCGATTTACCGAAAATGGTAGTTACCCAGTCCGGGAAGGAAGCCAAAGAGGCAGAGGCCTGTGAAACACCCATTCCCAGAGCGGCTGCAAGACCTACGATGGAGGTATTGCGGTAGTTCATATTTTCCGTCATAACAAGCTTCATGCCGGTCATGGCGATGGATGCGAACACAGATACGGTAGCGCCGCCTAAAACCGCATAGGGAATCGTAGTTAAAAGGGCGGAAAATTTTGGGAAAAGTCCTGCGGTCAGGATGATCAGTGCAGAAAGCCCCAGAGTCACGCGGTTTACGACCTTTGTGGTAGCTACGATACCTACATTCTGGCTGTAGGTAGCGGTGGGAAGGCAGCCTAAAAATGCACCGAGTATATTGGAAACACCGTATCCGAGGATGGCTCCGTGAAGCTCGCCGGTGGTTGGTTCACGGTCTAAACCGCCGGCCGTAGTAGCAGAGAAGTCTCCAATGGCCTGTACGGAATTGATGACAAAGAGCAGACCTAAGGCTACGCAGGCAGAGGGCTCAAATTCGATGCCAAAGTGCATGACTTCGGGAAGCTGGAATACACCGGCTTGTGCCACGTTGGAAAAGCTTACCATTCCGAAAAAGCTGGAAAAGATGTAGCCTGCGATCATTCCGATTAAAATAGAAGCCAGTTTTAAAAATCCCTTTGCAAAATGGTTGAGAACGGTTACAACGATCAGAGTGAAGATGGCAACCGTCCAGTTCTGCCAGGAGCCGTAGCCGGGCTGGCCGGTTCCGCCGGCCATGTAATTGATGGCAGTAGGATAGAGTGAGAGGCCGATGGTAAATACAACTGTTCCTGCGATCAGAGGCGGGAAGAATCTGCGGATCTTTTTGATGGACAGACCTACCAGGATCGCGCAGATACCGCCTACGATCTGAGCGCCCAGAATGGCGGGAATACCGCCTGTTTCAGCAATCGCCTGCATACTGGGTACATAGGCAAAGCTTACTCCTAGGATAACGGGAAGGGCAGAGCCGAGATGAAAGCCGTTTTTGCTTCCGATGGGGAAGAGCTGCAAAAGCGTTGCCAGAGCGGATACCACAAGGGAAGCCTGGATTAAAAGCACGCGGTCGGCAGTGTCAATACCGGCTGCGCCGGAAATGATGATGGCAGGCGTTACACAGCCCACGATCATAGCAACAACGTGCTGCAGAGCCAGAGGAATGGCCTGGCTCATCTTTGGTATTCCGTCCAGTTCAAAAAGAGACGCATGTTTTTTTGCTGTATTCATAATGTTGTTTTCCTTTACTTTTTAGTATACAGGAGGCTGCCATAGCAGACTTTTGACCCCCCACAAATACCCGTCCATCCCAGCAGCCGGATGAACAGGTTATCTGTATGCAAAATTATTTAGTTATTCTGCCCTAAGTGAATGTGGGTACCGGTTTTGCCCTGGATACCGTCCTTTGCCTTTTCAAGCAGGGTAATGAGGGCAGTGCGTCCTGGTTTTGATTCAGCGAATTTAACAGCAGCCTGAACCTTAGGAAGCATGGAACCGGGAGCAAAATGACCCTCTTTCATATACTTTCTTGCTTCTTCCGTATCAAGCTCATTCAGCCATTTTTCTTCCGGCTTTCCGAAGTTGATCGCAACTTTTTCTACAGCAGTGAGGATGATGAGGAAATCTGCATCCAGATTTTCTGCTAACAGCTCACTTGCAAAATCTTTATCGATAACAGCGCTGGCACCCTTTAAGTGATTGCCCTGACGGGTTACGGGGATACCTCCTCCGCCACAGGCGATTACAAGCTGACCGGAGTCTACCAGAGAGCGGATGGCTCCGATTTCAACAATTTCAGCAGGCTTTGGGGAAGCTACTACACGGCGGTAGCCCCGTCCTGCGTCTTCCTTCATAATGTAGCCGTATTTTTCTTCTGCAACCTTAGCCTGCTCCTCGGTCATAAAGTGCCCGATTGGCTTGGAGGGAGTATCAAAAGCAGGATCATCTGCATCAACACGGACCTGAGTGATCATGGTAGCCACCGGAATATCATAGATATCGCGGTTGTAAAGTTCTTCTCTTAAGGCGTTCTGCAGGTCATAGCCGATGTAAGCCTGGCTCATGGCTACGCAGACAGAGAGAGGTGTGTTGGGCTGATTGGCGTCTTCACGGCTTAAGGCAGCCATGGCGTTGTTGATCATGCCGACCTGAGGACCGTTTCCGTGGGCAACGATTACTTCGCAGCCTTCCTCAATGAGGTCTACGATCGCTTTTGCAGTGATCTTTACGGCCTTCATCTGCTCCGGAAGGGTATTTCCCAGTGCATTTCCTCCCAGGGCGATGACAATGCGTTTTTTCTTCTTATTTTCCATAGTTAAAATTCCCCTCGTATTACCAAAAATTAGTATCTTTGCTGATCAAAAAACGAAATATGGGTTAAAAAGAGCTGCCGGTCCCGGCGTACGCCTGAAATTGCGTCTGACACAAGCAATGTAAAGGCGCGCTCCGGTCCGGCAGCCTGGCAATATTAGTTCAGAAAATTACTTGAATACTCTTGGAGTACCTCTGTCTTCCAGTTTCTTTAAGATGTCGGCAGGATCAGCGAACTTAGCTAACATAATCATAGCAGCGATTACGTATGGCTTATAGCTTGCTTCTTTGTACAGAGGATCACGGTAGCGGTCGAATACAGATGCCTCAACCTCGCCGTCCTTGCAGCTTACATCGTTGATGTCAGCAGGCAGACAGTGCAGGTACAGAGCTTTTCCGTCCTTGGTGGTCTTCATCAGCTCTTCTGTACAGCACCAGTCTTTGTGCTCTGCGTTCTGAGCCAGCAGCTCCTTCTCCAGAGCCTTGATGCCATCGGAATCGCCCTCAGCGTACAGGTTAGTTCTCTTTTCCATAGCCGCAAATGGAGCCCAGCTCTTTGGATAAACGATATCAGCATCCTTGAATGCGTCAGCCATGTCGTGGGATACGCGGAAGGAACCGCCGGACTTCTCAGCGTTCTTTCTTGCAACTTCCTCTACTTCAGGCATAACCTCGTAGCCTTCCGGATGAGCCAGAACAACTTCCATACCCATACGTGTCATCAGGCCGATCACACCCTGAGGAACGGATAATGGCTTTCCGTAGGAAGGAGAGTAAGCCCATGTCATAGCCAGCTTCTTGCCCTTTAAGTTCTCTACGCCACCGAACTCATGGATGATGTGCAGCATATCAGCCATACACTGGGTAGGATGGTCGATATCGCACTGTAAGTTAACCAGAGTTGGCTTCTGCTCCAGGATGCCGTCCTTGTAGCCCTGGGTAACAGCGTCAACAACCTCATGCATATATGCATTTCCCTTGCCGATGTACATATCATCGCGGATACCGATTACATCAGCCATGAAAGAGATCATGTTTGCAGTCTCGCGGACAGTCTCGCCGTGAGCTACCTGGCTCTTGCCCTCGTCCAGATCCTGAACCTCAAGACCTAACAGGTTGCAGGCAGAAGCGAAGGAAAAACGTGTACGGGTGGAGTTGTCACGGAATAAGGAGATTCCCAGACCGCTTTCAAATACCTTTGTGGAAATGTTGTTTTCTCTCATGAAACGAAGAGCGTCAGCCAGAGTCCATACAGCCTCTAACTCGTCATCTGTCTTCTCCCAGGTAAGGAAGAAATCGCCCTCATACATTTCCTTGAAGTTTAAGGAATTCAGCTTATCAATGTAATCCTGTAAAGTTTTCATGTGTTTTGTTCTCCTTTTTGATAGAATGAGTATGAGATAAATGCCCCCGCAGCCCGATCGTTTCAGACCGCGGACGGCAGATGATATGAAATTACTTGCAGTAAACGGTTGGAAGAGCAGCGTATACGGCAGCACATGTTACCAGATCCTGCTTCCAGGTCTTCTCGTTTGGTGCGTGTGCCTGAGCCTCAGCGCCTGGTCCAAAGCCGATGCATGGGATGCTGTTACGGCCCATGATGGATACGCCGTTGGTAGAGAAGGTCCACTTGTCAGTCAGAGGACGTGCGGTTCTCATCTCCAGAGTCTCCTCAGCACCGATACGGTTCTCGCCGAACAGGTTGGTGTAAGCTTCCTCTAACGCTTTTGTTACTTCATGATCCTTCGGGATTACCCAGGTTGGGAAGTAGCACTCGATGGGGTAAACCAGACCCTTGTAGGAAGGACGGGAATACTCATACATGGAAACAGTTACGTCATCACCGTACTTCTTAACGGATGGAAGAGCACGGATCTCGTCTAAGCAGCTTTCCCAGGTCTCGCCTGCGGTCATGCGGCGGTCTAAGGATACAGAGCAGGAGTCTGCAACTGCACAGCGGCTTGGGGAGGTGAAGAAAATCTCGGAAACGGTTACGGTTCCGCGGCCGAGGAAGTTAGCCTCTTCCCACTCAGGATTATACTTCTGATCCAGCATCTTTACAAGTCCTTTAACTTCCTTGTCATCTGCTGCGTCATTTTCATTTAATGCGCGGACATCCTGAAGGATATCTGCCATCTTGTAGATTGCGTTGTCACCGCGCTCAGGAGCGGAACCATGGCAGGAAACACCCTTAACATCTACACGGATCTCCATACGGCCTCTCTGTCCGCGGTAGATGCCGCCGTCGGTAGGCTCGGTGGAAACAACGAATGCAGGACGGTATTTGTCCTCATTGATGATATACTGCCAGCAAAGACCGTCGCAGTCCTCTTCCTGAACGGTACCGGTTACAAGAACGGTGTACTTGTCAGAGAGAAGTCCCAGATCCTTCATGATCTTAGCGCCGTATACTGCGGATACGATACCGCCGCACTGGTCGGAAACGCCGCGGCCGCCAATCTCAGTTTCGGTCTCATAGCCTTCGTATGGATCGAAGGTCCAGTTGTCACGGTTGCCGATGCCTACGGTATCAATGTGTGCGTCAAAGCCGATAAGGGTTTCGCCTGTACCCATAAAGCCCAGTACGTTGCCCATGGGATCAATCTCTACCTTGTCAAAGCCAAGGTTTCTCATCTCTTCTGCGATGCGCTCGATGTGAGCCTTCTCATCACAGCTCTCGCCTGGGTTCTTTACGATCTCGCGTAAGAACTTGGTCATATCTTTCTGATAGTTCTGTGCAGCTTCTTTGATTTTTGCGTAATCCAGATTCATTTTATATCATCCTCCATAATTGATTTTAAAATTATTTGTCTAAGCCCTTCCATACGATGTTTTTGTAGCGGTCGGGATCGGTATCGCCCTCTGTGGAGAAGAGAAGAACCCTGGAGTTCTCATCCAGTCCGATATCCTTCTTTAACTGCTCGTATTCATCCAGTGTAGTCATAGCTGCCAGAGCGCCGAATGGAGCTGCGCCGGACTCACCGGAGGTGATGGAAGCGTCGCCCTTGATCGGAGCGGCCAGCATACGCATACCGTTTGCAGCTACCCAGTCAGGAGCAGCAATAAATACCTTTACATGGTTCTTTAAGATATCCCAGGAAATGGTATTTGGCTCGCCGCAGGCAAGACCTGCCATGATGGTCTGCATATCGCCGTCAACGATGCGGATGTCGCCGTCTCCGGCAGCAGCGCCCTTGTAGAGGCAGGCAGCAGCTTCTGCTTCCACTACTACGAAGGTTGGAGGGTTATCTGCATAAAGGTTTGCAAAGTAGCCTACGACAGCGCCTGCTAAGGAACCAACGCCGGCCTGTACGAAGATGTGGGTAGGACGCTCGCAGCCCTGAGCCTTTAACTGCTCGCCGGCCTCCATTGCCATGGTGCCGTAGCCCTGCATGATCCATGCGGGAATCTCTTCATAGCCGTCCCATGCGGTATCCTGTACGATCACGCCTCTTGGAGTCTCATCTGCTTCCTTGGCAGCCAGACGAACACAGTCATCATAGTTCATTTCCTGAATGTCTACCTGAGCGCCCTCTTTTGCGATGTTCTCAAGACGGGTCTGTGTGGTGCCCTTTGGCATATGTACGACAGCCTTCTGACCCAGACGGTTTGCAGCCCATGCAACGCCGCGTCCGTGATTTCCGTCGGTAGCTGTAAAGAAGGTAGCCTGACCAAATTCCTCTCTTAATTTTTCAGAGGTAAGAACGGAGTAGGGAAGTTCGGAAACATCCTTTCCTGTTTCCTTTGCAATGTAGCGCGCCATTGCGAAGGAGCCGCCAAGTACCTTAAATGCATTAAGGCCGAAACGGTAAGACTCATCTTTTACATAAACTTCCTTTACTCCCAGATAGGAAGCCATGTTTGGAAGTTTTGTAAGAGGAGTCTGGCTGTACTGCGGGAAGCTTTCGTGGAACGCTCTTGCCTTTTTAATCTCCTCTAATCCCATGATGGGAAGATTTTTGTCTTCTGTCTTCGGCATGTGGTTGACCGCCCACAGAATTTTCTGATCCATGATACTTTGTCCTCCTTATTTGTGTGGTTTAAGATGATTTGCGGCTGTTTACATCGATGTAGCTGTACAGGGTAAACTTGGAGATCCCAAAATACTTTGAAACCTTGTCGCCTGATTTTGTAATAAGAAAAGCGCCTGCATCGTTGAGAAATTGAATCGCTGTTACCTTTTCTTCCTTATTCATCAGAGCGGCGGGTTTGCCCACCAGTGCTACGGACTGTTCAATCAGTGTATCCAGCAGATCATTTACATTATGTACGATCTGTTCCGGCTGCTGCTTTGGACTGCTTCCCTGCTCGGTATCAATAAGAGAGCGGATGGAGCGGTCAACGGTCATAAGGCCGGTGATATCATAATTGATGGCGAAAATGTAGTCTATAGCGGTATCCTCTTCATTTCTTATGAAGAATGTGCTGGATTTTAAAATCTTTCCATTTGATGTGCGCGTCAGATAGCCTACATGATCCTTTAACAAAGCAGGGTCCTTGTGGAGCGTCTCCAGGACGATCTTTGAAGGGCCGTCGCCTTCCCTGCGGTTTGTCACATGGCCGTTGTTGATATGTACGACCGAATGTTCCAGATCGTGCCGTTTTAAGTCGTGGATCACGATCTCGCAGTCAGGTCCGAACTGCTTTGCAAGGCCGTCGGCGATCTGCTTCAGCAGATTCAGAGTATATGCCATAGCCTTACCTCCCGTCATATTCTAGATGATGTGTATATGGTTACTTTGTACAATGATACTTTGCAAAATGCAACCGCATTGTTTATGATTCCATCATAGCACAAAAAAATGTAATTGCAAGAGGTTTTTACAAAAAAATTTTGTATAACTAAAAAAAATTGTATTTTACCCTTGCAAATGGACTTTTATAGTGTTACTATAAGGGTAACAAAACAAAAAAGGAGAGAGTACCATATGCTGATGATCGGAAATGGACGTCTTGTTACAAGAGACGCCGAACAGCCATTTTTTGAGAACGGGGCAGTAGTGATCGACGGAACCACAGTTAAGAAGGTGGGCGATCTGGAAACCCTGAAAAAAGAGTTCCCTGACGCCGAGTTTGTTGACGCAAAGGGGGGCGTCATCATGCCGGCTTTCATTAATACCCATGAGCATATCTACAGCGCCATGGCAAGAGGCCTTAGCATTAACGGATATGATCCAAAAGGATTTTTAGATATCCTGGACGGAATGTGGTGGACCATCGACCGCCATCTGACCAATGAGCAGACACGCCAGAGTGCCAGAGTTACCTATATGGACTGCATCAAAAATGGCGTGACTACCGTATTTGACCATCACGCAAGCTTTGGCGAGATCAAGGACAGCCTGTTTGCCATCGAGGACGCTGCGAAGGAGTTTGGTCTGCGTACCTGCCTGTGCTATGAGATTTCAGACCGTGACGGCATGGACAAGGCAAGAGAGTCTGTGATGGAAAATGCCAGATGGATCCGCCATGCCCTTGCAGATGATACAGATATGATAGCCGGTATGATGGGTATGCATGCGCAGTTTACCATCTCGGACGAGACCATGGATCTGGCTGCGGCCAACAAGCCTGAGGAGGTTGGCTACCATATCCATGTGGCAGAGGGGATTGAGGATCTGCATGACTGCTTAAAGAAATACGGAAAGCGTATTGTAGACCGCCTGATGGATAAAAATATCCTGGGAAGCAAAACGCTGCTGGGCCACTGCATTTATGTAAATCCCCACGAGATGGATTTAATTAAGGAAACGGATACTATGGTAGTCCATAATCCTGAGTCCAACATGGGCAATGCCTGCGGTTGTCCTCCAACTATGGAGATCGTTCACAGAGGCATTCTTACAGGTCTTGGAACAGACGGCTATACTCAGGATATATTAGAGTCTTACAAGGTGGCAAATGTTCTTCACAAGCATCATCTCTGTGACGCTAACGCGGCCTGGGGCGAGGTTCCGCAGATACTCTTCGAGGGCAATGCAAAGATTGCCAACCGCTATTTTAAAAAGCAGCTGGGCGTATTAAAGGAGGGCGCAGCCGCAGATGTGATCGTAACAGATTACATACCAAGAACCCCAATGAACGCATCCAATGTAAACAGCCATATCTTATTCGGCATGACCGGACGCAGCGTTGTGACTACGGTCTGCAACGGAAAGATCCTGATGAAGGACAGGGAGCTGCTTGGCATTGATGAAGAGAAGGTTCTCTATGAAGTAAGGAACGCAGCCGCAGATTTGGCAAAATCCATCAACGGCTGATTATAATCCATCAAAGAAAATAAAACAAGTGCCGATTACAGGGCGGCGGGAAAGCAGCACCCCGGTCTTTTATGGCCGGGCGGCTGAGCCGGACAAGAGAAGGAAAATGGATGTTTCCGGTGCTGGGACCTGGTCGTGTGAAGGAGGAAAAATATGAGCGACATTATGACACCCATTCCTTTTGGAAAACTGATGAACTGGATTCTTGAAGAGCATAAGAAGGGCTCCATTTTCGGAATTAAAAAGCCTTTTGCCGCTGATCCAAAGAAGATGAGCACCATTTTCGGAAGAGGTCTTGAAACTCCCTTCGGACCTGCAGCAGGTCCCCATACGCAGCTTACACAGAATATTGTGGCATCCTATGTGGCCGGTAGCCGCTTCTTTGAGTTAAAGACCGTGCAGAAATTAGACGGCGAGGATCTTCCCGTATCCAAACCCTGTATCAAGGCAGATGATGAGTGCTATAACTGTGAGTGGTCTACAGAACTCTATGTGCCTCAGGCATATGATGAGTATATCAAGGCGTGGTTCGCCTGCAAGGTGCTGGCAAGGGAGTACGGCCTTGGCTCTATGGACGGGTTCCAGTTTAATATGTCTGTGGGATATGACTTAGAGGGCATTAAGACAGAGAAAATCGACCGTTTTATCGAAGGCATGAAGGATGCTTCTGAGGCTCCAATTTTTGCAGAATGCCGTCAGTGGCTCTTAGACAATCTGGATCGCTTTGAAAACCTGACCAAGGAAGATGTAGAGGGAATCTCTCCAAATGTGTGCAACTGCATTACCCTTTCTACCCTTCACGGATGTCCTCCACAGGAAATCGAGCGCATTGCCAGATATCTGATCGAGGAAAAGCACGTACATACCTTTATCAAATGCAATCCTACGCTTCTTGGATATGAATATGCAAGAAGCATTATGGATGAGATGGGTTATGATTATGTAGCCTTCGGTGATTTCCATTTCAAGGATGACCTTCAGTATGAGGATGCAGTTCCCATGTTAAAGAGATTGCAGGCTCTGGCAGATGAGAAGGGACTGGAATTCGGCGTAAAGATCACCAACACCTTCCCGGTAGATGTAAAGCAGAACGAGCTTCCAAGCGAAGAGATGTATATGTCCGGAAAATCTCTTTATGCCCTGTCTCTGTCCGTAGCATTAAAGCTGGCAGATGACTTTGGCGGAAAGCTTCGGATTTCCTATTCCGGCGGTGCGGATTACTTTAATATTGAAAAGATCGTGGATGCGGGTATCTGGCCTGTAACCATGGCAACCACCATGTTAAAGCCCGGAGGCTATCAGAGACTGGAGCAGATCGGAAGAATCTTTGAGGCAAAGCAGGCTCCTGTATTTGAGGGCGTGGATGCCGCAAAGGTAAGAGCTCTGGTAGAGGGTGCAAGAACCGATAAGCATCATGTAAAGGCTGTAAAGCCTCTTCCGTCCAGAAAGGTAAACAGTCCGGTTCCGCTGGTAGACTGCTTTATTGCACCCTGTCAGGAGGGCTGTCCCATCCATCAGGATATTACCCGGTATCTGCAGCTGGCAGGAGAGGGCAAGCATGAGGAAGCGCTGAAGGTTATCTTAAATAAGAATCCTCTTCCTTTTATCACAGGTACGATCTGTGCTCATAACTGTATGAGCAAATGTACCAGAAACTTCTATGAGACAGCTGTCAATATCCGCAGAACCAAGTTAGAGTGCGCCGAGGGCGGCTATGAGGCAGTGATGAAAGAGCTTAAGGCTCCGGCTGTTTCTTCTGATAAGAAGGCGGCTGTAGTAGGAGGAGGCCCTGCAGGTCTGGCAGCAGCGTTCTTCTTAGCCAAGGGCGGAATGAAGGTAACTGTATTTGAAAAGGAAGAGAAAATGGGCGGTGTTGTCCGCAACGTAATCCCGGGCTTCCGTATTCCTGACAGCGCCATTGACAATGATGTAGAGATCGTTAAGGCTATGGGAGCAGAGCTGGTAACCGGAAGGGAGATCCAGTCTGTTGAAGAGCTTAAGAAGGATTACGACTATGTGGTTCTGGCTCTGGGAGCTTCTGAGCCGGGCGTACTGAAGTTAGAGGCAGGCGAGCCGGTTAATGCCCTTGAATTTTTAGCACAGTTTAAGGCAACCGACGGAAAGGTTGACCTGGGCAAAAACGTAGTAGTGATCGGCGGCGGAAATACAGCTATGGATACAGCAAGAGCTGCAAAGCGCAACGCAGGCGTTGAAAAGGTTTCTCTGGTATACAGAAGAACCAGACGCTATATGCCTGCGGATGAGGAAGAGCTGGTAATGGCAATCGAGGACGGCGTAGAGTTTGCAGAGCTTCTCTCTCCGGTCCGTCAGGAAAACGGTGTACTCATCTGTAAAAAGATGGTTCTGGGCGATATTGATACCAGCGGCCGCAGAGGCGTTGTTGAGACAGATGAGATCGTAGAGGTTCCGGCAGATACTGTAATCGCAGCAGTAGGCGAGAAGGTTCCTTCCGGCTTCTATGAAGCAAACGGTATTGCCTTGGATTCCAGAAAGCGTCCTCAGGTAAATCAGGATACACTGGAAACCTCCCTTAAGGGCGTGTATGCAGTGGGAGACGGCCTCTTCGGACCTGCTACTGTAGTAGAAGGCATCCGGGACGGAAAGAAGGCTGCAGAGGCTATTATCGGAAGAGATCTTTCCGAGGATATCTTTAAGATGTCTGATGAAGAGGTTATCACGTACCGTAAGGGAAATCTGGCAGAAGAGGATGAAAGCAGAACAGACAGCGGAAGATGCCTTTCCTGCAACAGCTACTGTGAGAACTGTATGGAGGTCTGCCCCAACCGTGCAAATATTGCCCTTGTAGTTCCGGGCATGGAGAAGCATCAGATTATCCATGTGGACTATATGTGTAACGAGTGCGGAAACTGCCGCAGCTTCTGTCCATGGGACAGCGCTCCATATCTTGACAAGTTCACTCTCTTTGCAAATGAGGCAGATATGGCAGACAGCACTAATCAGGGCTTTGCAGTGTTAGATGCTGAAAAGGGAGCATGTAAAGTACGGCTTCAGGGAAATGAGTTTGCTTACCAGACCGGAACAGCAGACGAGAGAGTTCCTGAGGGAATTGCAAAGATCATTGAAACTGTAATCCGGGATTACAGCTATCTGATTCTGTAATTCCTGATGTTTGGGAAAAAGGACAGAGCTTCGATGTAAAGCTGAAAGCAGGCCCGGAGGGGAGGAGGATTTCCCTCCGGGCCTGATACACAAGACGTTTGTTAAAAAAGTAACGTTATATTCGAGAGGATATAACGAAAGAAAGGAGAAGCCATGGCAAGGGAAAGGACATTAAAGGCAGTGTATACATTTCACACTACAACAGAAGCCATGAAAATGGAGCAGTGCGCCAGGGAGCATGGGATTCCCGGCCGTCTGATCCCTGTTCCCCGGCAGATCAGCGCAGGCTGCGGGATGGCATGGGCGGCTCCGGCTGAAGCAAAAGCAAGAACAGATGAAGAAATTCGTTTGTCAGATGTAGAAGTGGAGGGAGTTTATGAGCTCTTATTGTAAAGTATGGATTAATGGCCAGGAAGTGGAAGCGGATGAAGAGCGGAAGCTGATGGACGTATTAAGGAATGATCTTCGTTTGAAATCTGTAAAGGACGGCTGCTCTGAGGGCGCCTGCGGTACCTGTACTGTTTTGATTGACGGAAAAGCTACCAAGTCCTGCGTACAGAAGATGGGCCGTCTGGCAGGTAAGCACATTTTAACGGTAGAGGGTTTAAGCCAGAGAGAAAAGGATGTGTATGTATATGCCTTTGGAGAAACGGGAGCGGTTCAGTGCGGTTTCTGTATTCCGGGAATGGTGATCTGCGCCAAAGGGCTTCTGGATGTAAATCCCGATCCCAGCCGTGTGGAGATTGCCTATGCGATCCGCAATAACTACTGCCGGTGTACCGGATATAAAAAGATTATAGATGCGATCCAGCTGGCAGCTAAGATGCTGCGGGAGGATATCGCTCCGGCGGAGCAGGAGAAGATGATCAGGGTGGGAAGCAGGGTCCACCGGATCGATGCTGAGGGAAAGGTACTGGGAACAGGAAAATATGTAGATGATCTGGATAAGGTGGATTTTCCGGAAATGATCTACGGAAGTGCTGTACGCTCCAAATATCCCAGAGCCATTGTAAAGGCTATTCATACGGAGAAGGCAAAAGCCCTTCCCGGCGTTGTCTGCGTGCTGACAGCTGATGACGTTCCCGGAAAGAACAAGGTAGGTCACTTAAAGCAGGACTGGGATACCATGATCGCAGTGGGAGATACCACACGGTATCTGGGAGACGCAATCTGCCTCGTAGCGGCTGAGACACCGGAGATTCTGGAGCAGGCAAAGGCTCTGGTAGAGGTGGAGTATGAGAAGTTAAAACCTGTGACCTGTCCGGCAGAGGCTATGGAAGAGGGAGCTCCCCTTGTACATTCCACAGGAAATATTTTAAGCCATGAGCATCTGGTGAGGGGAAATGCAGATGAAGTGATTGCTGCATCCAAATACAAAGTAACCCGCCATTATGAGACTCCCTGGACAGAGCATGCATTTTTGGAGCCTGAATGTGCAGTTTCCATGCCATTTGACGGCGGCGTGCTGATTTATTCTACCGATCAGGGTACCTACGATACCCGTCATGAAACTTCTATCCTTTTGGGCCTTCCTCCGGAAAAGGTAATCGTAGAAAATATGCTGGTAGGCGGCGGCTTCGGCGGCAAGGAGGACGTAACGGTTCAGCATCAGGCAGCGCTGATTGCCTATATTACAAAGAGGGCCGTTAAGGTAAAGCTGACCCGTAAGGAAAGTATTCTGGTGCATCCAAAGCGTCATCCCATGAGCATTGACCTGACAACTGCCTGTGATGAAAACGGCCGTCTTACAGCTATGAAGGCTGTGGTAGTGGCTGATACGGGAGCTTACGCATCTCTTGGAGGGCCGGTGCTCCAGAGAGCCTGTACCCATGCAGCAGGACCGTATAATTATCAGGTGATCGACATTGACGGAAAGGCAGTTTACACCAACAATCCGCCTGCGGGAGCTTTCAGAGGCTTTGGCGTGACACAGACCTGTTTTGCAACGGAGATGAATATCAATCTTCTGGCAGAGATGTGCGGTATGGATCCCTGGCAGTTCCGTTACCTGAATGCAATCCGTCCGGGACAGGTGCTGCCGAATGGACAGATTGCAGATCCTTCTACCGGTCTGGCAGAGACCCTGGAGGCAGTAAAGGATATTTACTACAGCCATCCTTATGTGGGAATCGGCTGTGCCATGAAGAATGCCGGCGTAGGAGTGGGACTTCCGGATACAGGCCGTGTACGTCTGATCGTAGAGGGCGGAAAGGTTCATATCCATTCTGGCGCCTCCTGTATCGGACAGGGCGTTGGAACGGTTCTGGTACAGATGCTGGCAGAAAGTGCAGGCATCAGTATGGATGAGATTGAGTATCACCGTCCAAATACCTCCATGGCTCCTGATTCGGGAACTACCTCAGGTTCCAGACAGACACTGGTAACAGGAGAAGCCTGCAGAAGGGCTGCCAAGGATTTAAGAAGGGCTCTTTTTGAGGCAACCGGACGCAGTTATGAAGCAACGGAGATGCCAAGCGCATACCTGTCCAATGTAATGGTGGCAAAGGAAAGCCCGGAGACGGCGGCTGTTACCTTTACGGCTGAAGAAGTGGCTCTGTTAAATGGAAAAGAATTCTACGGCGAATATCTGGCAAAGACAGATAAGATGGGCGCTGATGTAGAGTATCCGGTATCCCATGTGGCTTACGGCTATGCGACCCAGCTGTGCATCTTAAAAGAGGACGGAACCATTGAAAAAATGGTGGGCGCCCATGATGTGGGAAAAGTTGTAAATCCAAAGAGTGCAGAGGGGCAGGTAGAAGGCGGAATCGTTATGGGCTGCGGCTATGCGCTGACAGAGCAGTATCCCTTAAAAGACTGCGTACCTACAGCCAAGTATGGAACTCTGGGACTGTTCCGTGCAGATAAGGCTCCTGAGGTAGAGTCTATAATTGTTGAAAAACCGGGAGTGGATGTAGCCTTCGGAGCCATCGGTATCGGTGAGATTACCTCTATTCCTACAGCTCCCGCAGTGGCAGGCGCTTACTATAAGTGGAATCAGATTTTTGAGACAGAACTGCCTCTTAAGAATACGCCATATGCAAAAAAGAAGTGAAATCCTGCAATATGATGCAGATAAATGATGTGAATATGTGATGATAGGAAAACCGCCCCGGTCTTGCTGTCGGATGAATGATCCGTCAAAGACCGGGGCGGTTTTCGGCTGTGGTTTATTTCTTTTTCAGAGGCGGTTCGTCCTCACGGAGCTGATCTGCAATTTTTTCGATCAGGCGCATTTTCAGATATACATCAAAGGACAGTTCGCATATAAAGGAAAAAAGACGCAGATACTCCTGTTCTCCTTCCCTGGCGGGACAGTCCTTAAAGGTGTCCATAGCACGGGAAAATTTGGCGGAAACATCTGCCTTTAAGTGCTCCATCTCACGCTCCTCCAAAGAAGAGACCTCACGGTAAATATCTTCCAGAGAAAGCCCGGAGGACTGGCTTCCGGAAGAAAAATGTCTGGACGTAATGGGACCGAAAAAGGTTTCGATATCATGGAAGGACAGAAGATTTTTAAAATAGTAGATAAAGATCAGCATCAGCATATGATCTCTGGAATATTTTTTCTTTACCGGAGGAGGCAGAAGGTTGTTTTTGGCGTAATTGTTGATCATGGTCTTTGTTAAGACCTTGTCCTCTTCATAGCGCTTGGAGTCCTTTAAATGCTCCTCCATAAAGGTAGTTACCTGATCCATATACAGGTCAATGTTCGGAATTTCCTCAGGCGTTACATGAGTCTGGGAGTTTAGAAATTCCATAAGGCCTGAGAGCTGTTCAGCGTTCGATTTCATCTATATTCACCTCGGTTTGACACATGATGTTGTATTGCTGTATCTATTATATAGTATTAAAAACCAGATGGCAAGAGGAATCGCGAAAGGACTTTTCCTGGGTCATCACTTATGCTATACTGTTTGGAGGCGAAAATGACAGAAATAAAAAGGCGGTACATTTATGAGTATTTATGATACATTAAATCCCATGCAGAAGGAGGCAGTGCTTCACACCGAAGGTCCTCTCCTTATTCTGGCGGGAGCCGGATCGGGGAAGACCCGGGTACTGACCCACCGGATTGCATACCTGATCGAGGAAAAAGAGGTCAATCCCTGGAATATCCTGGCTATTACCTTTACGAATAAGGCGGCGGGAGAGATGCGGGAGAGAGTGGATTCTCTGGTGGGCTTTGGAGCGGAAAGCATCTGGGTCAGCACCTTTCATTCTACCTGTGTGAGGATTCTGCGGCGCTATATTGAACATCTGGGATATACCACCAGCTTTTCCATCTATGACAGCGACGACCAGAAGACGCTGATGAAGCAGGTGTTTAAGACGCTGGATATTGATACAAAGCAGTATAAGGAACGTTCGGTACTGGGAATTATTTCCTCTGCCAAGGATAAGCTGATCTCTCCGGAGGAATTTCTTCTGAATGCAGGACAGGATTTCCGTCAGAAAAAGGTAGGGGAGATTTACAGGGAATATCAGAATCAGCTGAAAAAGAACAATGCTCTGGATTTTGATGATCTGATTGTAAAAACAGTGGAGTTATTTCAAAATGACAGCCAGATTCTGGATTACTACCAGGAACGGTTCCGATATATTATGGTAGATGAGTATCAGGATACCAATACGGCTCAGTTTAAGCTGATCAGCCTTCTGGCATCCAAATATGGGAATCTGTGTGTGGTAGGTGATGATGACCAGTCCATTTACCGGTTCAGAGGGGCGGATATTGAAAATATTTTAAGCTTTGAGCAGACATTTCCCGGCGCCAGAGTGATTAAGCTGGAGCAGAATTACCGGTCTACCCAGAATATTCTGGATGCGGCTAACGGTGTGATCCGCCACAACAGAGGAAGAAAGGAAAAATCCCTGTGGACAGCCAACGGAACAGGAGATGAGATCCTGTTTAAACAGTTTGATGATGCAAGGGATGAGGCGGATTATATTGCCCGTCAGATCAGAGACAGTGAGTTTTCCTATCAGGATCAGGCGGTACTTTACCGTACCAATGCCCAGTCCCGTCTGTTAGAGGAGCGGTGTATTTTTTACAATGTGCCATACCGGCTGGTGGGAGGCGTGAATTTCTACCAGAGAAAGGAAATCAAGGATATTCTGGCTTATTTAAAGACGGTTGCCAATGGTGTAGACGATCTTTCCGTTCTGAGAATTATTAATGTGCCGAAGAGAGGAATTGGAGCAACATCCATGGGAAGGGTGACGATGTTTGCCTCAGAACATAGCATGAGCCTTTACAGTGCTCTTAGGGAAGCGAGAATGGTGCCTGGGCTTGGAAAAGCAGTTGAGAAAATCGGTCGTTTTATTTCTCAGATGGAGTGCTTTCGGGCAATGGCCCAGTCGGAAGAATATTCCATTCAGGATCTGATTGAGGCGATTCTGGAGGAAACGGGATATGAGGAGGAGCTGAAGGCAGAGGGTGAGATTGAAGCGGAGACCCGTATGGAAAATATCCAGGAGCTGATCAATAAGGCAGCCGCCTATGAGGAGGATTCACAGCATCCTTCTCTGGATGAATTTTTAGAGCAGGTAGCTCTGGTGGCTGACATTGATAATGTAGATTCCTCAGAAGACAGGGTAACGCTTATGACCCTTCACAGCGCCAAGGGACTGGAGTTTCCCAAAGTATATCTGGCAGGTATGGAGGACGGACTGTTTCCGGGAATGATGGCCGTTTCTTCGGATGACCCCACGGATATGGAGGAAGAGCGGAGGCTGTGCTATGTGGGGATTACCAGAGCCAAAAAGGAGCTTGTGATTACTGCGGCCAGAAAGCGGATGACCCACGGAGAAACGCGCTACTGTAAACCCAGCCGTTTTGTGGAGGAAATCCCGGCAGAGCTTCTTAAGGAGGAGAGGCTGGAGCCGGTGCTTGGAAGTGCGAGAGGGGCAGATAGTTTTGGCGGAGCGTCAGGACGATTTGGAGCTGGAGAAGAGGGACTTCCCTGGAATCAGCCGGGAAGCGGCACGGTAAGCACCTTTGGAAAGGGGTACAATGCCTATGCTTCAAAAACGACAGGTTTTGGAACGGCAAATGCGGGCTTTAAAGGTGGTAAAGGCGGCCTTGGCAGCGGTCAGAGCTTTGGGACGAACCCCGGCTTTGGAAAGTCATTTACAGTTCAAAAGGCAGCGTCACTGGATTATAAAGAGGGCGACCGGGTTCACCACGACCGGTTCGGAGACGGCACAGTAAAGGAAATTGTGGACGGAGCCAGAGATTACGAGGTGACAGTAGAATTTGATACAGGTGGTCAGAGAAAAATGATGGCCTGCTTTGCAAAGCTGAAAAAAATATAAATGTTCAGATATCTGGCAGAAAATTGGAAAAACTGAAAAGAAATGGGATAGTAAAAACAATGATTCCATGCTATAATAAGTTATAGCGAAGCGCCGGGCAGCTAAAATGGGGTTGCGTGCGGATGAACCGTTCTAAATCCCGGCTTCCCGTTATTGCAAGAAAGGACGGATATGCCATGAATCGTTTTGACAGAGACAGACTGGATGCCATGGGAAAAGAAGCATTAAGCCGTGTAGAGGAGCTGATGAATACCAGCCGGATCAACGAACTGATGCACAAAAGAGAAGAGGATGAAAAAAAGAGAAACTGCATTCTCTGGATTCTGGCTATTATCGGAGCTGTAGCTGCCGTAGCCGGTATTGCCTATGCCGTATACCGTTTCTTTACACCTGATTATCTGGAAGATTTTGAGGATGATTTCGACGACGATTTCGACGATGATTTCTTCGAGGATGAGGAGTCTGTAAAGAAGGCAGAGGAAAAGAAGGAAGAAAAAGAAGAGGATCAGGAAGCATAATTATCCTCCAAACAGCGCGTAACAGCCGGGAACAAAAGGCGAAAAGAGCCGGATCCGTTTCCGGCTGTTTCTTTGAAACAGACATAAGAAGTAAGGAGTAAACGTATTGAAAAAGGGAGATATCTGCGAAGCAGTTGTAGAAAAAATTGATTTTCCAAATAAAGGGATTCTTCATGTGGATGGAGAGCGGGTCATTGTAAAGAATGCAGTTCCCGGTCAGAAGGTTCGTTTTGTGATCAATAAAAAAAGAAAGGGAAAGTGTGAAGGCCGCCTGTTGGAGGTGGTGGAGCACTCACCGATTGAGCAGCCGGATAGGGCCTGTCCCCATGGCGGCATCTGCGGCGGCTGCCTGTATCAGGGGCTTCCCTATGAGGAGCAGCTAAAGATTAAGGCAGAGCAGGTAAAGGGGCTGATTGATGAGGTCTGTGATTCCTACGAATTTCAGGGAATTAAGGGAAGTCCCATATACGAAGGCTACCGCAACAAGATGGAATTTTCCTTTGGGGATGAGTATAAGGATGGGCCTCTGGCTCTTGGAATGCACCGCAGAGGAAGCTTTTATGATATTGTGACTACACCAGAGTGTCGAATCGTACATCCTGATTTCTGCCAGATTCTGGAGGCGACTCTGGAATATTTTTCCAGTCGAAAGATCGGATATTACAGAAAGCTGCAGCATACAGGCTATCTGCGTCATCTGCTGGTGCGCAGGGCTGTAAAAACAGGAGAAATCCTTACCGCTCTTGTAACCTCAGGCCAGACAGAGGTTTTTGCCGGGGATACTCAGGGAGACGGACGGGCTCAGGAGCAGGAACTGTTAAAGGGATGGATGGAGGCGCTTAAGGAACTGCCTTTAGAGGGAAGCTTTGCAGGGATTCTCCATATCCGCAATGACAGTCTGGCAGATGTGGTTCAGAGCGATGAAACACAGGTACTTTATGGAAAGGACTATTTTTATGAGGAGCTTTTGGGCCTTACCTTCCGCATCAGCCCCTTTTCCTTCTTCCAGACCAACTCACTGGGGGCCGAGGTTCTCTATGAAACAGCCAGAAGCTACATAGGGGAGACAAAGGACAAGGTAGTATTTGACCTCTACAGCGGAACCGGAACCATTGCCCAGATCACATCACCGGTGGCTGACAAGGTAGTAGGTGTGGAGATCGTGGAGGAGGCAGTGGAAGCTGCCAGAAAAAATGCGGCGTTCAATGGTCTGGAAAACTGTGAATTTATTGCAGGAGACGTATTAAAGGTTATTGATGAACTTACCGACCGCCCGGATATTATTATCCTGGATCCGCCAAGGGATGGCATTCACCCAAAGGCTATTGGAAAGATCATTGAATTTGGGGTAGATCGGATGGTTTATATCAGCTGCAAACCTACCAGCCTGGCCAGAGATCTGGTGCCTCTTCAGGAGGGCGGATATAAGGTTGAAAAGGTGTGCTGCGTGGATATGTTTCCATTTACGAGCGGGATAGAAACTGTGTGCCTCCTTTCCCACGTAAAATAAGTGTTTACAGGGGAAGCTGCAATACATAATTGTCGATTTGTCAACCATTTGTCAACCCTTTTTTGAGCGGTTGACAAATGGTTGCTGTTTTTTTAAAGTGAACTGTTTTGTCTGATCTTACATTAGTTTAAATTCTCAAAATCAGCGGAAGCAGCCATACCTTTATGATCAGTGCGGTAAAGCCAAACCCCATCAAAAAGAAAAACAACCCGCCAAACAGGAACATCCAATTCCCACCGGACGCATGGGGAATGTAATACTGCTCTGGGTTTTTCTGGTTATACCGCAGTTCGACCTGATCCCCAATCTCATAGGAGGTGGGGCTGACATTGTGCTGTATTATGACCGTTTTTCCATCGGCCTGATATTGAAATACTGGATAGGAGTGCCAGTGATCATCCCTCCACTCCATATGAATATCAATTACGTTTGCCGTTGCCGGTTCGTTGCAGACATGTTTGTGATACAGCGGATAAATCATGAAAATGATCCCTGTTATAACTGCAAACAAGCTGATTGCAAGGGCACAAATATAACCTGCCATACGTTTCCCTCCTTGCTGTATTCAAATTTTCTTCAATGTTCTAATCCCCCGTAAAATGCGAGAGCAGTCCTGACAGGAAACTTAAAATCAGGACTACACTGCCTATAACAAACCACGTTGTTTCCTGCATTATTATCCGCTGATTTTCTATAAAGAATATTTTCGGATTATCCTGATTTACCTGAAAGGGATAGGTTTTTTCTTCTAAAACTTCCATTATATTGATATATACGGTATCCGCATATGCCTGTCGGCCAAACTCTTTCATAAGCCAGGTCTTACCGACTTGACGTGCCCCTTCGATCATCAAAGGCTTACGGTATTTGCTTTGTTTCCATTTTAATAGCTTTTCAATAGCAATTCGGTACATATACACACCTTCGTCCTTATAATGCAAATATAGTATAATGTATAATTACAAAAAATTACAACGAGTTTTAGGAGAATAATTACGCTTTTTACGGTGAATAAAGCGTGAATTTCGATTTTTCATAGCATAAGAAATCAAGCATTGGCCAGCCGGCTTACGGATACTGTTTATGGCTCTCTATCCCATGTCATCTGATTTTGTGGCTTCATTCCTTTTGTCACGCCCTCAGCCGCTTTTATTTACTCGATGATAAGATCCAAGCGGATGATTGCAGAAATGGGGAGCAGTTGTACGGCTCTGTGCGATTTTCTATGGTGGATATATGGCTGGCAATGTGTTTCATGAACTGATCCAGTGCGGGCTGATTCCAGTTACCGTTTTGGATCAGATTTTTCGGCAGTCGAAAGACAACCTGATTGCATATAATGCGAAGTTCATCAATAAAGGAACAAGCAAGCTGTACTATGGGAACGGCCACAGCTTTGGATGGGAAGTGAAAGTTATGAGGCAGATATTTGCGGTCAGGTTTACTGTAATAACCTGGGACGGGCATTAGACGGAACATTCTGACTGCAGGGGGCTTCTGGACGAATCACAAAAGAGGACGCATCGGATTTTGAAAGTGGCGGCCGAAGATAAGGGAGTCAGATTTTTCTTTTTCGCATCTGAGATGCTGTCATCCTGAATGAATAAAGTGTAAATATCTTGTATAGCCATATTACAGTCAGACATCAGTGGAAGAAGATTCTGGTGGATGGTATGGGCTAATTTTTCCTGATTGGATGGCTTGGAATAGTAAGCGGATATTTTAGGACTGATTTTAGCCCGACCAGTCATCCAGCGGCAAACCAGACAGTTATCCATTGAAAAATCCTGATTTGCCGGATCATCCATAAAATCTTCAAATAATTCGTATAAAAAATCGGGCTGACTCATTTGATTACTTTCGCTGATATGATTTTTTAAGCAAGTGCTAATAGAAGAAAAATCGCATCGATTCAATAGAAATTCCCCTTTCGTAGTTAAGATTAAGTATATCCCTCATAACACGAACGTATATTTGATTCAAGAAAATGCAGATATTTTTAAATTGATTGTGTCAATTTACAATCAATTTCTATTCAATGTGGTTTTCAGGCAGGTTCTGTAAAATAAGCTCAGATCAAACAATAACGGGAGGAGCTTATGCAACAGAATATTGAATTTGAGCGGTGCATTGATTTTCTGGTACGGATGATTGATAAGTACGGCGATGAAGTCCTCCGGGAGTTGGAGGAAGAAAAACAGAATAAAAAAGAAAAAGAAGAAAAAGAAGCGGCAGTTTCCTGAAATACAAAATGTAAATCAGACTGTCGCTTTTTTCATGCATTTTTAAATCAAATAAATTTTAAAAGCTGATGCAGAGTGTGTGGCTCATTATTCTGAGAAGCGGTAATACGAGTATCAAATGGCTTGAAATGATTCTGCGTATAAAAGCTCAGAAGAAATTCATTATCTTCGCATTCAAGAAACTCCATAACGCAGCCTACGGAATATTTGAGACTGGATATTGTTTCCAGTGCAAATCCCAGTAGAATATTTCCAGTGATTCGTTTTTCCTTTGGAAGAGAATAGTTCTTTCCCAACTGGGCGATCAGGTAAGCTGCGGTAGTATAGGATTGTGTTTCTTCATCCAAAATACTGACACGGGACAGCTTTTTTGCCATTGTCTTGCTGATATTTGAAGCACGGACAGAGATGGGTTTTACTGTAAGTGAAAAATAACCAACCAGTGAAGCATCTTCAGCATCAAATACCAGATAAGTGATAGATTGATCTTTTTTGGTAAACTCAATCGCATTATGTAATAAAAAGTATTCCACATCGGGATTTTTGGGACAAGAAAAATCGGAGAGTAAGTCGTAAAGACTTTCCTCTCCGATATATGTCGGTTCGTCTTTATCCAAATATGCCCGAATATTAACGGTAAAATATTTATCAGACATGTTTTTTCTTCCTTTTTGACATTAAAGCTAAGATTTCCTGTGGGTTCGTTAACTGACGTCCGGGAAGTGTCTGCTTTGGTGTGCGGTCACGGTCGGCTTCGTCAATTGCTGCGACAAAACGCTTTACGCTATTTGGATTGGATACGACAAAATTATGAGTAATACTTGAAGTAGCCATACTAACACCTCCTCTTTTTCTGGCTTTTTTGTGTATTTATAGTATATGCAATGTGTGATAAAAACACAATATCGAAAACAAAAATAGTTTCTAAATAATTTTCAAGCCGGACATTTATTAGACGCTTCCGGTAAGCGAACAATATTTTCGAGCCAATCATTTATAAGTCGCCAATGGTGGGCGGGCAATATTTTGATAACAGAAATGCTCTGTATCTAACTTAATTATACGATTGGCGAAGAAATGCGTCAATACGGAAAATAAATATTGAAAATAGTTGGAACAAGTACTAAAATAAAGTTGGGACACAAAATGAGGGTTACATTACGAAATAATAAGAAGTGTAGGTGGAAGGTTTGAGCATAGAAGCATATGATGCGGATTCATTGAGAAAGATGGTTAGGTTGCTTGAATATGAGAACAAGATATTAAAAGATAAATTGAAGAAAGCAGGCATTTCATATGAAGAGGTGAATCCTTTTGAAGAAAAAATAGAAAGTGCAGAAGAATATGACCTGGATCAAGGGAGTCGTATCGTAAATCCGCCATATATTACAGAGAAAATGGCAATACGTTTCTTTTCGATGTTTTGGGGAAGAGAAGATGTATATGCCAGACGGGGAAAGAACGGGGGTTATTTTCCACAATGTGCAAATCGTTGGAATGACCGGCTTTGTCCTAAACAACGTAAAGAGAAGGGTTTTCGGTTACAAGGAAGTATATTTTTCAATTAGGCGGTATAGCCCCGTTTAAGGGCTATGCCGTCTTTTCCTGTTTATCGGTTTTTTTCTGTTCTGTCTGCGGGTCAGTCGGCAAATGGATTTCTCCCACGAAGTTAAAGATAATATCCACTTTCTGAAAACGCTTGCCGTCTATCTTCTCCGGCGCATGGACAACGATTTTCTTTATAAACTCATTGACGATAGTGGGAGTTAATTCGGTTATTCCCACGTACTTGCGGATGATGGCGGCGAAGCTGTCAAAATCGCTTTTATTCTGTTCGTAGGTATCGACTTCCTGTTGTTCTGCCTTTACCTTTTCCGTCAGCTCTTTTTGTTCTGCTTCATACTCTGCGGACAGCTTCAAAAATCGCTCATGGCTGATTGTGCCGTTGATGTCGTCCTCATAAATCCGCTTGAAAATCCGGTCAAGTTCTGCAATCCGTTTTCTTGCCTGCCTTACTTCACACTGCTTGCGTTTCATATCCTTTTCCGCTTCATCAAACCGCTGTTTCTGTATCAGTTCCATAAAGGTGGTAATGTCCTCATAGAACATGGCAGTTACGGCAAATATCCGATTGAGAACGATTTTCCGCAGGACTTCTTCTCTGATGAAGTGTGCCGTACAATCTCCCGTATTGCTTTTATATCTTGCACAGCGGTAGTTGTCTTGTGAACCGTCAAAGCTCTTGCAGGTGGCAAAGTGCAGTTTACTTCCACAATCCGCACAGAATACCAAGCCGGAAAACATTCCCTGTCGCTCTGCCTTTGTGGGGCGGCGTTTATTTGCCCTTAATTCCTGTACCCGTTCAAAGACAGCTTCCTCAACGATTGCTTCATGGGTGTTGCGGAAAATCGCCTGCTGTTCTTTTGTGGTGGGAATACGCTTTTTCAGCTTGTGGGATTTGGAATAGCTTTTGAAGTTTACCGTATGTCCGCAGTAGTCCATACGCTCCAAAACTGCTACAATCGTACTTTCATTCCAACTGTACGGATTATCGGGAAGTGATTTTCCTTTCTGCTTTGCATAATGAGCGCGTGTTGTCAGCACTTTGTCAGCTTTCAAAATTTTCGCTATTTGCATAGGTCCTTTTCCTGCAACGCATAAATCAAAAATTCGCTTTACCACAGCGGCAGCTTCTTCATCTACAATCCATTTCTTTCTGTCGTTGGGGTCTACCTTATAGCCATAGGGCGGCTTAGTCAGATGTTCTCCTGCCATGCCCTGCGCTTTCTTGATTGCCCGTACTTTTTTACTGGTATCTTTGGCGTAAAAATCGTTAAACAGATTTCGGAAAGGAGTAAAATCATTGTCGCCCTTTGCGCTGTCCACGCCGTCATTGATTGCGATATAGCGAACATCTCTTTCAACGAAAAAGATTTCCGTATAGTAACCGACTTTCAGATAATCACGCCCCAAGCGGGACATATCCTTGACAATGACTGTCGCCACATTTCCGGCTTCAATCTCTGCAATCATGCGGTTAAAATTCGGTCTGTCAAAAGTTACACCGGAAACGCCGTCATCAATAAAGAATACAGGATTTGTAAAGCCGTTATCCGAAGCATATTTTGTTAAAACTGCTTTTTGA
>NZ_DBMACH010000016.1:51940-79105 GCF_057861365.1 Enterocloster sp. | reverse complement strand
AATGGTTAAGCGACAACAATACTATGCTTCGCTACAGGAGGCAGCATAAGGTCGAACATTCTTGAGAAAAAAGTGTAAACCAATATTGACAATATCATAATCTGGAAAAGAAGGATTCGTGAGAATGTATATTACACCTTTTTTATCACTCATATACTTTTTCTCCATTTATCATTTTTTCAAAGTGTAATTTCTGCTTATCGCCAAAGTGTCAATTTGATACTTTAGAATGAACTTTTGAACCTTTAGAATTACTTTTAATACACAATCCTAAAATAATCCAGATACGCTTTATATTTATCCTGTGCGGTCAGGCAGGTATCTGTCAGATAACCTTTCTCATTGTTCCATTCTTTCAATCCACGATAATAGAACATTTTCAGATTATCTTCGATAATGAACGGAACGATATTATATTTCAGGCATTCCTTAAACATAATCAATCTGCCCACACGGCCATTGCCATCCTGGAACGGATGGATTCGTTCAAACTTCACATGAAAATCCAGAATATCCTCAAAAGTCTTTTCTTCTTTTCCGTTGTACTCAGTCAACAGAGCTTTCATTTTATCGGCAACTTCTTCCGGAAGTGCTGTTTCCATTCCGCCAACTTCGTTCGGCATCTTTTTATAATCGCCTACAGCAAACCAATCTTTTCTGGAATCACTTGTGCCTGTTTTAAGTGTGTTGTGCAATTCTTTAATAAACTTTTCGGTAAGTGCACCTTTTGCATTATCAATAATCATATCAATGCAACGGAAGTGATTTGCTGTTTCAATCACATCATCCACATTCAGCACTTCTTTTTCTACACCGATGGTGTTGGTTTCAAAGATATATCTGGTCTGGTCATGGGTCAGACTGCTGCCTTCGATATGATTGGAATTATATGTTAAATCAATCTGTGTTTTATGGTAAATGCCTCCGGAATACTTGCTTACCTTCTGCTCCTTCAGAATATCCAGTAAGGTAATCGGCTGCTCTTTCTTTTTATTGGAACGCTCCGGCTTTTCTGCATTTTCAGGAATATTCCAGGTCTTGCCGGTAAGAAACGCACCGTCTACTCGCCCATGAGCGCAGTAATTTCGAACGCTTCGTTCCGACACATTCCATTTTTTCGCTATTTCATTAACTGAACGATATTGCATCCATATTCCTCCACTTTTCTAACGCTTAATCAAGTTAATCCTTTATGTCCGTCAAATTTTCCATCTTAAACACATAATACCCTTCATAGTAATAACTGTGATCGATGCCCTTCATATAAATTTCTCGATCATTTACATTATTCGTAAGTGCATTTTTCAGAAGAAACTTTATTTCAATATCTTTGATAGGACTTCGCTCCATGGCAAGCAGATAATCCACTTTATCCACCTTGCTCCAGTCAACCACATAGCCGATTTCTTTTTTCAACATCAGGTCAAGCCATATTCTCGTACTTCTCCCATTTTCCTCTCGGAACGGATGAGCCACGTTCATTTCAACATATTTTTCGACAATTTCATCAAAAGTTGACTGTGGCATTTTGTCTATACTCTGTAACGCTGCTTCCAAATACATCAGAGGAGCAAATCTAAAATTTCCTTTTGAAATATTAACCTTTCGTAATTTACCGGCAAAATCATAAATCTCATCAAAAAGATATTGATGGATCATCGCTTTTATAAGTACCTAGTTCTAATGTCTCAAAAAAGCCACTTTCAAACATTTCAAGCGCTTTTTGCTTACTGATTTTTTCTTCCATTCTTGCTAATTCTGTAGAATCTGTAATACCTAATTTATTTTCAAGCATAGTTTACCTCACATTCTTCATGCGATCACTTTTCCAGTCACGAATCTATCTTTATAAGTATACCATAATATCGGCAACAAATCTATTTTATTATGAAATATCTTACTTTTATTTTGCCGAATTTAATAGTTCTTTTTCCTCTTAACGCAAAAATGGCAAAGTTCTTATCGACAACACTTCACCATCAGATGTTGGTAAATAAAATATCCTATAAATAAGAAAGACCCACCGGGTTGCGCATGAAAATCAGAGGCGTGGTGGGTTCTGTTAAGTTTAACATACAGTTTTTGAAGTTACTGTCAATATTTCTTTTCAAAAAAACGATAACTCTCCATCCGCACCGAATATCTACACAAAAAAAGCCCAACAGAAATTCCTTTCCGTCAGGCTGTCTTTCCTATACACATCTATTTGATCATACTGCTGTCAACCTCTTTTTCTCCTACTCCTCCATATTCAAAAGCGTAATAATGATCTGGTCGGCTCCCACCTCTGTTTTCCGTTTCACAATATCCTCAATCTGAGCCCTCTGCGGATCTGTGATCGAGGGGGCATTGATCACTACATCTACTTTTTCATCTGCAATGCTTACTACCGGATCGGAGAAGCCTTTTGCCATGAGAAGGGTCTCCGCAGCATTTTCCTTTTCTGAAATCTCTGTCAGGCGGATCATATCCTGAATGGCCTGCTGCTTGGCTGCTTCATCAATGGAGGTACTGTTGATCAGGCTCATCAGGGTTTCCTTATTTCTGGCTCGAACCTGCTCCCTGCTTAACTGAACTCCTGCTATGTAATCCGCCACGCTCATGCCGCTGGTAAGCACTGCCTCTCCGGGATTTTCAATCCCTGCGGGGGCATCCTGTGCATCTCCGGCTTCTGAAACAGCATCCTGTCCGCCTTTCTCTGCCAGAGCCAGCTGCTCTGTCTCCGCTTCCATGTTCTCTCCGGCCTCGGCCAGCTGCTCTGCTGCTTCTGCCCCGACTTCTTCTTTCTGAGCCAGGCCTTCACTGGGGAGTGCTTCCTCCACCTGATCCGAATCCTGATCCAGACTTCCGATCTCCAAAAGGTCATCACCGGCGGCCTTATTTTCCGCCAGCAGATCTTCATCGGAAATATCCATCATCCCGGCTTCATAGATATTGCCTGCTGCGGCAAGATCGCGTTTTCCTGCATAATTGAGATATCCTGCCGCAGCAATCATTACAGCCAGTGTGGTGATAATAATCTGGTTTCTGCGGAACAGCCGTTTCATTTTTACATCCTTCATATGTGCTGTGACCTGTTTTACCTGTTTCATGTTCCTGATCTTCATGTCCTGCACTCCTTTTTTATTCCACCCTCTTTAATACTTTAATCTTATGTGCCGGAAGCCCCAATAATGCTTCCATTGCCTGGGAAATTTCAGAACAGACCTCCGGACTCCCTCCTCCGTCGGCGCTGATGACGATTCCTGAAATTTCAGGACATAATTCCTTTTCCACCACTGGTCCGTTTGACCCGCCTCCGGACTGAGGCAGGACTGTGCTTTCCTCCAACTGGCTCTCTGTAATCTCACGGCTTCCGCCTGCAGAGTCCGTTTCCTTTGTCACCGTGCTGCTGCCGGAACGATCCACCCTGAGTACCTTCTGGCCTGTGGATTTTAACACTACCATTACATCCACCTGTCCAACCCCCTCTACAGACCGTAACAGTTCCCGTATCCGCTTTTCCAAACGTTCTTCATAAGAGCGCGAAGAAAAAGAGCTGCTGATATCCCATGAAACCAAACTGTGTTCTTCCGTCCCCGCTGCCTGTTCTCCGCTCTTCGGCCGATCTTCTTTTACAGTCTTTTTCTCTCCTCCCGGAACGGATAAAAGCATGAGAAATACACCTGCAAGCAGAAACAGCAGCCATTTTTCCCTAGTCATTTTTCCATTTAATTTTAACAGCTTCTCCTTCCAGCCCATAATACGTTTCTACCTTTCCTTTTAGCGTCTCTGCCGCCTGCTTCTCCCTTTCTGAAAGCTCCTGCTTCACACCCTCCTTATCCTCTCTTTTCTCCCCCGCCCCGATTTCAATGCGGCCGATACTCACCGGACGTTCTTCTGATATAGGGGATAAAAGCATCTGCCCGGCTGCCCGGATATTTTCCCGTCCAGAACCTTCCTGTCCGGCCCCCTCTTGTGCGAAACCTTCCTGTTCAAAAAAATCTTCCCCCGATACTTCAATCTCAATTGCCAAAATCTTCCCGTAGGAGGAACTTTCCTTATTTTCCTCCATCTGTACGCTTACCTGAGAGCAGACAATTCCCTGTGCCTTGACCAATGCTGTTATCTCCTTTTCCACATTTTCCCTGTACTGCCCCGTTATGCCTGCCAGACGCTTTTCCTCCATTCCAAAAATTTCTTTTTTAAGCTCCCGTGACTCCTGTCTGAACGTAAACTGATCAAACAGACTGCTTACCTGTTTTTCCCAATCCCCCAATGAGCCAAAAGGCCCCAATACAACAAGCACAAGAACCAGCCCTCCAAATAAACGCAGATATCGTCCATAGGAGCTTCCGGCCAAAAGGTGCTCTGCCAGTGAAAGAAAGACCATATAGTAAATAATATTTCTGGCCCAGCCTAAAAGAGCCTCCACCATAACCCCTCCCTTTTATCTCTGCTTCCCCTCCTTCTATGCCGTCCTGTCAGGCAGACAGATAGGCCACATCCGCTGCCTTGCAGGTAACAGCAATGGCGATCACAAACAGAAGCAGAGAATATAAAACAATCTTCAGCAGCAGCCTGTGTCCCCTGGAAACACCGATCACACAGGAAACCATTCTCTTATCACACACCGGCTGCATGATGGCTCCTGCCGCCTGATAGAACAGTGCAAGTGTAAGAAGCTTTGCCGCCGGAAGAAAAGCAATGAGTGCCAAAACTGTCACACCTGCGGCTCCCATGGTATTTTTGATCAATACACCTGAACCTAATACCATCCGGGCCGCCGCTCCTGCACCGGCTCCCAGCCCCGGAACGGCCTCTGCCAGCTTTAAAAGGCCGGAACGTCCTACACTGTCTGCATAGGGCAGAACCATGGCTTCCAGCACATGGAGGCCCAAGATCAGACCAAACATGGTTTTTATGCCCCATTCCACTGCCTGTTCTGTCAAAGAGGTCATTTTCGACAGCAGCGGCTCCTTCATCACATGGCTTCCCAAAACCAGAAGCACATAAACTCTGACTCCGGTAAGAAATACGCTCTTTGACAGCCACTGAACACAAAAGACAGCCGCCATCATAGCCTCATACATACAGATTCCCGTTATGCTCCCCCCTGAAAATGACACTGCCATAAAGTAAGCCGGTATCAGCACACCCATAAACTCCAGAATCCGGTCCAAAACCTCTGCCGCAATGGAAAGACTTGTCAGAAAACTGCCTGCCAGACAGGCAAACAGCAAAAGGTATGCCACATAAAATCCGGTATCTGAGATCTGCCCGTTTTTAAAAACAGAAGCCGCCCCGGAAAACATGGCTCCAAGAAGACCAATAGCCGCTGCCTGAGTCAAAAGCCCGGCTCCTTCCCTTACCTGTGAAAATAAAAGCTGTCCGAATCCCTCTTTTATGGCTGTTCCCAGCGCTCCCAGATTCCCTGACGCAAAAGCCTTCATCAGATCCGTAAATAAAAGATCCACTGTTCCGTTTTTTCCTCCCAACGATCGATCAAGATACTTCTGCAGCTGCTCCAGCTCCTCTGAAATCCCCATATCATGAGCAGCCTGTCCAATCTCCATTTCTTCACTTGTCTCTTTATTATTTTCAAAATTTTCCTTTTCATAAAAAGCGCCCGCCGTTATCGTGCTCCCTCTGCCGCTTATCCACAGAGCCATCAAAAAAACTATCAGTTTTATACCGATTCGTCCATATTTTACTGCCTTTCTTCCCTGTGCCATAGCAGCTCTCCCTCCCCGATCCAGCAAAATCACAGTATTCTGCCATACTATCCCATAAACTGATCCAGTATTTCAAAGAGAGCCAAAAAAACAGGCATACTTACCCCAAGAATAGACAGCTTTCCGAAAATCTCGATCTGATTTCCCAAAGCGCTGTAGCCCGCGTCCTTACAGATTCCGGAGGCAAACTCAGCCACATATGTGATCCCAACCATTTTCAGAAGAGCACCCAGATAGGCCGGATCAATTTTGATATATCCTTCCAGACGTCTCATGGCATCTAAAATCACCTCCAGACGTCCGGTACCGCAGATCATAAAGAGTATCTGTGCTCCCAGCACCATATAAAGGGCATACTCTGCCCGGACTCCCTTCAGCCATACGGCAAGAAGGACTGCCGTTATACCGGCGGCCCCTATGGTAAGAATACTCATGGCTCCTCCTACAGCAAAAACAAACGTTTCATGGTTTCAAACAGATCATATATGTAGGGAACCATCCAGAACAGTACCAGAACCAGACCTGCCAGACTGGTGAGAAATGCCTGCTCATCCCGGCCGCTGTGCTTTAGTACCTGGCAGATTACAGACACCAGGATTCCCACAGCCGCAATGCGGAAAATCAGATTTACATCCATCGTTTCTCCCCTTTCCTCCGTCGCAGCTAATACATCAGAATCACTAAAAGCAGGCTTCCCATCATTCCCAGAGCTGTGCTCAGACGGCATCTTTCCCTCATTTCCCCCCGCAGACGGCTGATAGAAAGCTCCAGCTGCTCCAGATAAAGAAGCAGCGTCCGTTCCTGCATGTCCACATCCAGGTATCCCAAACGTCCACCCAGACCGGCAAGCTGCTTTATATCTTTTTCGTCCAGAATTTCCCCTTGAGGCCCCTTTTTTATAAGCTCCACCTGTTTCTCCCATATTTTAGAAAATGTTTCCTCCCGGCTTGCGGCAATCTCCCTGGCCGCTCCTGTAAATAAACGGCCCAAGAATCCATTTTCCCGCCGTCCTACCCGCTCCAGAGCCTCCTCCAGCGGAGCTCTGCTGTATGTGATCTCACCCTTTAAGCCAAAAATCATCTGTCTAAGCGTTTCCAGAGCCTCCAGTCTGGCCCTCCATCTCCAGGCCATCCACATTCCCCAGCCAGTACCGGAAAACAGTACCAGCCCAATTCCGGCCCATTTTATAACCATGCTCCCTCCTCCTTTACAGGAGCCTTCCTGCCCCATCGTACACAGCACAGATATGACCTGCTCCCCCGGCCTGATCCAGAAAAATCAGGCGTTTAAAGGTTCCTTCCTTAAACAGTTCCCCTACCCCCGGCCGTTTTTCTACTTCTTTCAGGGATACACCGTGAACCGCAGCTGCTAACCCGCAGCCGCAGCTTCGGATATATTCCACAGCCCGTATATCCTCTTTTCCGCCAATCTCATCCACTGCTATTACTGCCGGAGCCATGGAGCGGATCAGCATCATCATCCCCTGGCTCTTGGGACAGCCATCCAGAATGTCCGTTCTCATTCCAAGATCATTTTGGGGGACTCCCTGAAAGCAGGCCCCCAGTTCCGAGCGCTCATCCACCACGCCGACTGTGATTCCAAAGAGACGCCTTCCCGTGCTTTTCTCCCGACAGCCGTTGGACAGCTGACGGATGATGTCCCGAAGAAGGGTCGTTTTTCCGCATCCCGGCGGCGATACGATTACCGTATTTAAAAAAAGCCCATTTTCACATAAAAGAGGCATGATCTGATCCGCGCATCCCTTTACCTCATGAGCGACGCGGACATTTAAAGAGGAGATAGATTTTAAGACTCCCACCTCTCTCTGGTTCAGCACCGTTCTTCCTGCCACACCGATCCGGTGTCCGCCACGGACGGTAAAAAATCCCTGGCGCAGCTCCTCCTGAGCCGCATACAGGGAAAAACCTCCCATGATCTCTGCAGTCTCCCGGATCTGTCGCTCTGTAAGCGTAAAAAGGCCCTTCTGATTGTCCGGCTCCAGTTCCACCGGCTCTCCTTTTTCTGTAAATCCATATTCCCTGTTTCCATACATCAAAAGCACCGGACGGTTCGCCCGCAGCCGTATCTCCCTCATGGATTCAAAATCCAGAGAACAGCTCTCAATAAACTCCCGCAAGGTTCCCGGAAATAAAACCGCGATTTCTTCTCTCTTTCCCATACCATCTCTCCCTTTATCTCAAATATATGAAACAGGCCTGTTTTTATGACAGAATCACTCTGCCGTAAAAACAGGCCTGCAGACAAATCTTTATTTGTGATAAGGCTCCCCCGCGTTGATCCGAAAGCTTCTGTAAATCTGCTCCAACAAGATCACCCGCATCAGCTGGTGAGGAAATGTCATGGGCGAAAAGCTCAAATGATAGTCTGAGCGTTTCATCACAGCCTCTGAAAGCCCCAGAGAACCGCCGATGATAAACACCAGCTGTCCTTTTCCCTCCACTGCCAGCCTGGCAATCTTTGCAGCCAGCTCCTCACTGGAAAGCTCCTTTCCCCGGATGGCAAGAGCTATAACGTATGCCCCATCCCGGATATGAGAAAGGATCCTCTCTCCTTCCTTTTCCCGGATCTGCCGCTCTAAAGCTTCACTGGCGCCGTCCGGCGTCTTTTCATCTGCCACCTGGATGATTTCCAGCTTGCAGTAACGGCTTAAGCGCTTGCTGTATTCCTCAATAGCAGCTTCAAAAAAGCGTTCCTTTATCTTTCCTACCGTAATCAGTGTTATCTTCATCGGCTAAACTCCAATATCATATCGTACCACACGGCTCCGCCATGGACCGATTTCGACACGCCCATGCTGCAGTATCCAAACTGTTCATAAAAACCGATCAAATGCTCCTTACAGGTAAGGATCAGGCCTTTTCTGCCCTCACTCTCCGCCTTTTCGATCAAAGCCTTCATCAAACGGCCTGCCAGTCCCTGATGGCGGAAATCTTCATCCACATCCAGACCAAAGATACTCTGGTATGCTCCCCTGGGATCATGAAGAGATACATCCTCAAACATTTCATCCGCAATGGTTCTTTCATTTGTTGCCGCCCCATTAATAAACCCTGCGATCCTTCCCTCACACTCTGCCACTAAAAAACTGCCGGGAAATGCTTCAAGCCTCTCCTTCAGACTTTTTTCATCCGCTGCCTCTGCTGCCGGAAAACAGCGCGCCTCTACTGCTGCCACCTGCTCTAAATCCTCTATCACTGCCTGTCTGATCTGTATCTCTTTCATCCCTCTTATCCTTCCTTTTCCTGTAACTGTTTCCATTCCTCTATGGTCTTTGGATGCCCCGGCAGCTGATATAAAACAGGCTGCCTGAGAGAAGCCCTTTTAAGCAGCTCCTCATCCCCAAATATATGCTCCGGACGATCATCTGCCAAAAGTTCTCCCTCTGAAAACACCAGAACACGGTCTGCCCATTCCCACACAAAATCCATGTCATGGGTGGAAATGACCTGTGTGATCTGCTCCTGCTCCAGTTTCTTAAGCTGTTCCTTAAAAAGCTGCGTATTTTTCCAGTCAAGACTGGCAGTAGGTTCATCAAACAGCAGGATTTCTGGCTTCATTACCACAACACCGGAAATACTGACCTGTTTCTTTTCCCCTCCGCTTAAAAAATGAGGCGGACGATGGGCAAGGTGAGTAAGCCCCATCCGCTGGATGATCTGTTCAGTCAGATAGCGGATTTTATCCTCTGAATAGCCCAGATTAAAGAGTCCAAAGGAAATTTCCCCCTCTACGGTCGAAGCGATGATCTGCCGGTCCGGATCCTGAAATACGATTCCCACACACTTTCTCAGCTCCAAAATATCCTTCCTGCTGCCTGTACAGAGCCTTCCGTGACAGTAAAGCTCTCCCTCATCCAGAGGTACAAGCCGGTTAAGAGTCTGGAAAAACGTAGATTTTCCTGCTCCGTTATTCCCGATCACAGCCGTTTTTTCTCCCGGATAGAAGGCCGCACTGACCTGTTTTAATGCCTGCTTTCCCCCGGGATAATACACACTGCCCCCGCGAAGCTCCAAAATCGGATCCAGCATCCGTGCTGTGCCGCTTATCGATGTCTGCCTCATATGCTCCACATCCTCTCTGCCAAAAGCCCTGCTGCCAGAAGCACTCCATACAGAACAATACCCAGCCTCTGCCTTCCTGTCACCAGCTTTTTCTCTTCCAGAAAACGCAGTTCTCCGTCATAGCTTCTTGCCTCCATGGCATTAAAGCTGTCCGATGCCCGCCGAAAGGCCAGAACCAGAAGATTGGCACATATTCCAAAAAATGAACGGTATCCCTGTCTTATCCAGATATCCCCCAGCCTGGCCTGAGCACTCTGCTTCATCTGTTCATAAAGCTCTAAAAGGCCAAACAAAAAGCGGTACATTAAGATCATCAGTTCCAGCATCACTTCCGGCAGATGCCATCTTCTCAAAGTTCCAACCACTTCATATACAGGCGTTGTCAGACTTATCATATACAAACAGGCCGTTCCCGTCAATACTTTCACCGTCACAAAAACAGCTTCCATCACGGCTTCCTTTGTAAAATCCAGTGCAATTACAGCTCCGCTGAGGATAACGAAGAAAAGAGGAATGGTCAGCATTCTCCCGTAAACCGGCCACTCCACTCCTCCCCATTTATGGGTAAGCACTGCCATGCACAGCCCCACTGCCACTGAAATCAGGCCCGTTTTGGATCCAATACACCCCAACAGCGAAATAAGTCCCAGCATGATCTTCCAGTCCGGGTTCCATGACGCCATTTGGGAGCACACGGCATATTGATCCATCAAAAGAATCTGATTTCCATGACAATGATTTCTGTGATGCAGCGCCATAATTAGTTCTCCTGTCTTTCCTCTGTATCGTTTGTACTGTATTTCTTTCTTGCCACCAGATATCCAAATCCATAGCAGATCACGCCAGATCCCAAAGCTGCCTGAAGACAGAACAGCAGGCTTTCCGTTTCTCCCGGAAGTTCTCCTCCTAAAATCCGTTCCAGAACAGGCTCTGCCCATGGCTCATATTCGGGATCGATCTCACCTACCAGTTCGCCGGCTGCATCATCGGCTCCTCCAAATCCCGCATCCTTGGGAGCAGCTATAAACGGGACAATTGTCAATATTACGCAAGCCACCAAAAGACCTGCGATCCACATTGGTTTCTTCATTATCGATTCTCCTCCCCAAATCCAAGCTCTCGAAGTTCCGGACCTGCATAAGTCTGCAGACCGATCAATATCACAACCGTCAGAAGTCCTTCAATCACTGCCAGCGGAATCTGTGTCAATGCAAAAATTCCCAAAAACCGTACAACAGCACTCCATACGCCGTCTGCCGCAGGATGGGCCAGTCCCAGCTGCACACTGGTCACACAATATGTAAACAGATTTCCAAGGGCTGCTGCCAGAAAAACAGCCACCTTCTGATTCAGCTTTATTTTTCTGCCCAGCTTATAAACGCCCCAGCTGACAACAGGACCTGCAATCGCCATACTGAAGGTATTGGCTCCCAGCGTTGTCAAACCTCCATGTGCAAGCAAAAGCGCCTGAAAAATCAGCACCAGAAAGCCGATCACTGCCATGGGAGTCGGGCCAAAGAGAATGGCTCCCAGACCGGTTCCCGTTGGGTGGCTGGAGGATCCGGTCACACTTGGAAATTTCAGGGCAGACAGCACAAAGGCATAGGCGCCTGCCATTGCAAAGATCAAAAGCAGCTTTCTGTGCTCTTTTATCAGACGGTTGATCCGCTTCACTCCCAATACCACAAAGGGAATGCAGACTACCCCCCAGGCAATACAGTACCCCATCGGAAGATATCCCTCCATAATGTGCATGGCATATGCCGGTGACGCCGCTGCAAAACTGAAGAGGATTCCCCAGGCCAGCATGGCAGTTCCTTTTTTTCTTACATTCATTGATGTATGCTCCCTTCTTAAAAGTAAAAAAGCCTGTTTGCCACATAGTTTCTACGTGATCCAAACAGACATGATAAGAAAGCGGATGCTCCGCCTTCCTCCCTTTTCAGGGTATCTATTATAAAAAGCTGTGCTCCGCAGCCTTTATAATCACGCCGAAAAAGGCAGGTCTTCTGGCTCAGGCATCCTCATCACCGGCTCCTTCCCACATAGATTCATGCAGTGGCGTTTCGCAAAAGCCTGTTTCTATTTTAACAGCTTTCTGCATCCGGTAACTCTTCCTTTACAGCGGCGGGACCGCATGGGCTTTCCACCCATTTCCCTATTATCCCGGACTTCCCATGGAATCCGGGCACCTTTTTCTGTTCTGTTTTCCATTTTCCCTCAGCAGGCAGGGATCGAGGCTTTACCCCCTGTTTGATACTCCGAAATAATATCCCACGCCCCATTTTGTATGTACATATCTGGGGTCACTTGGACTTGGCTCGATCTTTTCTCTCAGACGGCGCACATGAACGTCTACCGTACGCACATCCCCGCTGTCCATGGCTCTGTTTCCCCATACATAATTCAAAAGCGCCTCACGGCTGTATACCTTGTTGGGATTGCGTACCAGAAGCTCTAAGAGATCAAACTCCTTTGCAGTAAGGTTGATCTCCTTTTCACCGATAAATACTCTGCGCCCCTCTGTGTCCATCTTTAAATCTCCAGAACCGATCATAGAAGAGGGTTCCTCCCGCTTCTGGCGCTTTGCCTTCAGGCTTCGCCGGATAATGGCCTTGATCCTGGCCTTTACCTCCAGAATGTTAAAGGGCTTGCTGATGTAGTCGTCCGCCCCGTACTCCAATCCCAGGATCTTATCCATATCGCCGCCCTTGGCCGTCAGCATGATCACGGGCATGTCGGAAAATTCCCGAATCGCCTGACATACTTCAAAACCGTCATGCTTTGGGAGCATCACATCTAACAGCACAATATCATACTCTGTCTTTTTTGCCAGTTCTATGGCTTCCTCTCCGTCATAGGCACAGTCCACCTCAAAACCGTCCTGCTCCAGACTGAACCGGATTCCCTTTACGATCAGTTTTTCATCATCTACTACCAATACCCGAGCCATGTTTCATTTCCCTTCCTGTCTGTCTATTTAAAAATGCCCTGACGGGCGCAGTTTTCTTTTAAACGGTTATATCATCCCGTATCTTTTCAAATGCACTTTCCTTGATCCCGGATACATTCATAATATCCTCGATCGAGCGAAAAGCCCCCACTTCCTGACGGTACTGGATAATCGCCTCCGCCCTGGATTTTCCAATGCCTGTAAGTGTCATCAGCTCCTCTGCACCGGCCTTATTCAGATTCACTTTTCTGCCCGTTGAAGCGCTTTTCCCAGGGCTTCCGCTAAAACCGTCACCGGGATCCGTCACAAAGGCCTGATCTGAAAGAATCCCCTGAGTCTTCAGGCGCTCTGCCTCTGTCCGATCCGGAACTTCGATCCGCATCCCGTCCTCTAAGACCATGGCCAGATTGAGAATACTGCCATCTCCCTGCTCAAGGACTCCTCCAGCTGCTTCCAAAGCCTGAAATACACGGCTTCCTGCATTCAGGGAATACACTCCCGGAGCCGCCACCTGACCGCAGACATGGATCCAGATCTGCTCTTCTTCCGGATTTTCTGCCTCCGAAGCAACTTTTGCCTCTGAAAAAGCAATTTCTTTCCCCGGACAATCAGCAGTCTCATCCGAAAAAGAGGCTTCTGGCTCCGAAAAAACCTTCTCCCTGCGTTCCCCGTCTTCTGAGTATTCGAGGCTTACTTCTGTCCCCGGCGATGGCTGGGAGCAGCTGTATAAAATCCCTGCCAAAAACATTCCCAATAAAAGTAAAATAATCCTTCCCTGCTTGTGCTTTTTTAATTCCTTCAACGATATCTCCTCCTTTTAGAGATACCGTCCCGGCCTGCTGTATCTATTCTATCGGAAAGCCGGTTTAAATACAAGCGTTATTTCTTATCCTATCGCTGAAAAATGATAATCCCCCCTACAGCGATCGCGGCCCCCAAAAGCTTATTCCATGCAAATGGAGCCTTTTCCACTCCAAACAGGCCAAACAGCTCGATCAGATAAGCCACGATGATCTGAGCCACCACGATAAGAAGAGAAGTTCGGGCCGGCCCCAGAGCCGCCATGCTGCGGATCACCGTGTAGGTGATCAAGGCCCCGATCACGCCGCCTGCCAGAACATACTTTGGCGTCACCCCCATGAGACCGGATACCGGCTGGCGTCCGGTAAACAGCCAGATCACCACACAGGTCAGCAGAGCCGTAGCCTGTACCCATCCTGCTGCCACCCATACACCGGTCTGCTTTGTTACTTCTGTGTTAAATACACCCTGCACACTCATAAGAGCTCCCGATAAAAGAGCAATGATCCATCCTGTCATCCGTTTTTCCTCCTGATTGTTTTATACACCACTGTTTCCAACGGTTCTAACAGTCATTTTTCCCATCCTCTCTTTCCCTATACACAGATTATTTGTATACGGACTTTATTTTTTGTATACAAATCCGATTGTTTTCTCTGTATCTCTGGGTTATAATCCATAGGAATCCCCTGTTTCCGACAGAATCTGTCCGGAGTTTTCCGGACCCGACATAAAAAAGGGGAAGAAACGGAGAACATGATCATGACAGCAAACAATGAACCAGCCGCGGATCTCACAGAAAAGGACCGGGCCTTCAGAGCCTTTGTACGGGAAGAAAATATGTGGAAGGTGGTCTTCTATGTATGTACGCCCCTGGCCCTTTACCAGAGCTTAAATCAGATTTTTAAAATCTTTGATTCCATGATGGCGTCCCACATCGGCGCTTCCTCTGTGTCTGCCGTAGCCTATCTATCCCAGCTTAACCTCATGCTTTCCGCTCTGGGCGGCGGACTGGCTGTAGGCGCCAGCATCAAGGTTAGCGAAGCCTACGGAGCCGGAGATTTCAAACTGGTAAAACGGAGAGTCAGCACTCTTTTTGCCCTCTGCGGAATCCTGGGAGCCGGCATTTTGCTGATCCTTGTCCCCTTTGCGCCCCAATTTCTGCGCCTTGCAAGAACGCCGGAGGAATTTATCACAGAAGGCACCACCTATTTTATCCTGGATCTTTTTGGAATTGTATTGAATTTTTTTAACAGTGTCTACATTGCAATCGAACGGGCCAGAGGAAACTCCCAGCGGATCCTTCATCTGAATATGGGCGTTATTGTGGTAAAGCTGGCCCTTACCGCTCTCTTTGTATATGTATTCCACAGCGGGATCAATATGATCGCCGTTGCCACCATCATTTCCCAGCTTCTGATGTTTTCTGCCGCCATCTACCACTTAAGCCGTAAAGGAAACGCATTTTCCTTCTCTTTAAGGAGCATTTCCTTAAAACGGCGTGTGGTTCGGCCCATGGTGCTCTTATCCGTACCTGTAATCATCGAAAAAATGGCATTTTCCTTTGGAAAAGTAGTGGTAAATTCCATGTGCACCATCTACAGCCCTCTTACCGTAGGAGCACTGGGTATTTCCAATAATCTGGGCGGCATTACCACCAATCCCCAGAACGGCTTTCAGGAGGGCGGCTCTGCCATTATCAGCCAAAGCCTGGGAGCAGGACTTCCCAAACGTGCCTTAGAGGCCTTCCGGTGCATCCTCATCATCAATATGGCAATCGGGGCCGTTCTTATGAGCCTGACCCTGATCTTTTTAGGGTCCATCAGCCGTCTCTTTTCCGGCGGTGATCCTCAGTTCCAGCAGATGATCTGTTCCATCTACCAGATGGAAGCTTTAGGCTCCATTCCCCTTGGTATCAATGCGGCTGTTATGGCTCTGCTTTACGGATTTGGCAAGACAAGGATTTCCCTTATCATCAATTTCAGCCGTGTATTTATCTTCCGTGTACCTGTACTGTGGGGTCTGCAGCAGTTCACGGACCTTGGAGATATCAGCGCCGGAATCGTCATGGCCGTGAGCAATATTGCCACCGGCGTTCTGGCCGTCATCGTAGGCTGGATCACCATCCGGCAGATTAAAAAGCAGTACGGGATTTAATAATCCCCCTGCTTTAAAAGTTCCCTCAGATACCGGAAGGTTTCCTTTTCTCCCCGGTCCTTCAGCATAATCAAAAGCCTTTCAAGCAGCGCCCTGGTTTCCGGATGAATGGTTATGTATTTTTTCGTAAATTCATAGTATTCCAGAGGCGCTGCGCTGGTATAAGCCTTTCCCTTATACACCTCACAGGCCGCAATCCGGTCACAGATCATCTCTGCCACATACCGCAACGGCATCTTATTTCCCACTAATCCCTCTTCCTTACGGACAGAAATATCGATCCAGTATTCATAATGATGCTTATTGCGGCCCTTGTGGTGAAGCCAGGCCTTTGAATAGCCCAGATCTTCTCTTTCCGCCGCATTGGGACTGCGCGTTCCCTGATAATAGCGTACACCGGTAAAAAACTCCTCAGGGCTGTATTTTGACAGATCATGGGTCAGCCCTTGGCGGTAAAGCCCGATCTGAAAGCAGTGCCTGCATACCAGCATCCGATGTTTTGTAATGGTTTTAAAATGATTCCATATATTGATCAGTTTCATTACGCTCTCCTTTAAAAGTTACTTAAAAACAGCCCTGTATAGACCCCGGTTTATGCACAAAATGTTTGACACCCGGTAAGATCTGTGATATTCTAATGGAAGCTGTGAAATTACTTGCAGCTTAACATTTTTTTTATTTTTTTGGAGGTATCACAATGAAAGGTACAGTTAAGTGGTTCAACAACCAGAAGGGTTACGGCTTCATCTCCGACGAGCAGGGCAACGATGTATTCGTTCACTACTCTGGTCTGAACATGGAAGGCTTCAAGTCCTTAGACGAGGGCGCAGAGGTTGAGTTCGACGTAGTAAACGGAGCTAAGGGTCCTCAGGCTACCAACGTAACCAAATTATAATCAATGAACAAACAGTGTACCTTTTTCAAACATATATCGGTTCGATAGAAAGTTGAAGTAAGTTATATCTGAATTTCAAATGATTACCGACAAGAGCCAGTCGAAAGACCGGCTCTTGTTGTTTTTAATTCACAGGACTATGATCTGGCCAGCTCCAGGAGCTCCTTTAATTCTTCCACATCAAACACATAGTTCTTATTGCAGAAGTGGCAGTTCACCTCAATGGGCTTGCCGTCGTCGATCATTTCCTGAATATCCTTCTTTCCCACGCTGATCAGTGCCTTTGCCACCCGGTCTTTGGTACAGTTGCAGTAGAAACGGGCCGGAAGCTTATCATTGATCTCCAGGCCAAATTCTCCTAAAATGTACTCCAAGATCATCTCCGGCGTATTTCCCACATCCAAAAGCGTGGTAATAGAGTGAATCTCCTTAATCTTATTCTCTAAGGCGTCAATTACTGCATCAGACGCCCCCGGCATGAGCTGGATGATAAAACCGCCGGCTTGACGGACCGTATTGTTCTTATTCATCAAAACGCCTAATGCCACAGAAGAGGGCGTCTGCTCAGAGGTTGCGTAATAATAGGTAAGATCCTCCGCAATCTCTCCTGTCACAAGGATAGTCTGTCCCACATAGGGATCCTTTAAGCCGATATCTTTGATCACGCTTAACACGCCCAGTCCCAGCGCTCCGCCTACATCCAGCTTTCCCTTGTCATTGGGAGGAAGCATTACCTCCGGATGGAACGCATAGCCCTTTACTCCGCCGTGGGCGTCTGCCGTCACCACAAGACCGCCGATGGGGCCGTCTCCCTGGATCTTCAGTGTGAGAAGGTCTGCGTCTCCCTTCATGTCATATCCCATCATAACAGCCGCTGTCATCAGCCGTCCCAGAGCAGCCGTAGCCACAGGACTTGTATTGTGAGCCTGTCTGGCTACCTCGGTCAGATCTCTGGTCGTAGCCGCAAAGGCCCGGATCTGTCCCTCAGCCGCCGTGGCCCGGATTACATAATCTGCCATTTTTATCTTCCTTTCTCTGTCTTTCCCTTTTCTCTCAGGATCACATAGATCCGTTCGCTGTCCTCTTTTACCGGATCCTTTGTAAATGCGTCGTAGGCTGTGACAAATTCCATTCCGGCTGCCTCAGCCGCCGCCTTCACCTCATCCAAAGAATAACATCTCTGAAAATGAGTTTCCTCAAACTTCCGGTACAGCTCCCCCTCCCGGATAAAAAGAGTCAGATCGTACTCATTGATCCGCTCCTTCTCATCATAATAATTCTGCCAGATAAAACTGCTCTCTGTGCGGTCCTCCGCAAAGGTATTTTCCCCCATAAGCTCTTTATATTTGTATTCTGTATTCAGATCAAAGATAAATACGCCACCGGGATCCAGATAATTATTCGCCAGGCGGAACACCTGCGTCAGCTCCTCCGGCTCCATAATGTAATTCATGGAATCGCAGATACTCACCACCGCCCGGACGGTGCCGTAAAGCTCAAATTCCCGCATATCCTGCAAAAGATAAAGGATATCCAGGCCGGCCGCAGCCCGCTTTTCCATGGCGATCTCCAGCATCTCCTCCGAATTGTCAGCGCCGATCATATCGTATCCTGCCTCTGCCAGAAGCTGCGTCATGCTTCCGGTGCCGCATCCTAAATCCAGCACCAGGCCATCCTCTGCGCCGTACTCCTTTAACAGCTCCTTCAGATAAGCGGCCCATTCCTCATAGGGAACATTGTCCTGAAACAGGTCATAGACCTGTGCAAAGCTCGTATATGCTTCCATCTGCCTGCCTCCATCTTTCCCCTGTAACGCCAACTGCCTGTCCGGAAATACCGGGCAGGCAGTCTGTGCAGCTTATTTACGCGTTCTTACCGCAGCACTTCTTATACTTCTTGCCGCTTCCGCAGGGACAGGGATCATTTGGGAAGATCTTCTTTTCCTTGCGGATGGTGCCTGAAGCCTTCTGTGCCTTATACAGCTCCTTGCGCTTCTCCTCAGACAAAATGCTGTCCCACTGTGGAAGCTCATAGAGCCAGTTTGCCTTTGCCTCTACCATGTTGTAGTACAGCTTCTCAGGATCGATCTCGATCTTTACCTCTGTATCCTCCTCCATGGTATCGATCGGGTTCTCATAACCCTTTAAGCTCTCATTGATGCCGTCTAAAAAGCCGGTCATGATCAGAAGCTCTGTGTTGTACTTCTCAGCCAGCTCCTTTACAGTACCTGTGATCACCTCTGTAGGTGCGGAAAGGATCTGCTCGTAGATACCCTTCTCAATCTGGAAATATCCTGCCCACAGTTCTTCTTTCTTTTTATCATCCAGGCCGTCACCATATGCCAGATTTCTCCATGTTTCTAATAATGCCATAGTTAAACCATCCTTTTTGTATATTTATAGAAGCCTATAGTATTCTATAGTATATAACAAAACATGAGATTTTTCAAATGGTTTTGTTGGAGTTTGTAATGAAATTCCCCATAAAACGGGGGAAGGCCCGGGGTACTCTGCTTTCGCAGGCACTGCCGGGCCGCGTCATCTCTGACTGTCCTCACTATACCATGGACTGGACGAAAAATCAATGGCTGTCAGGGAAACTTAAAAAAACGTAATATTTTCGTAACAGATGACGCCATTTTACTGCATCTTATTTACAAAAGATTCGCAGTCCGTACATTCCTTCTTGGTAGGATTCATCTCGTGGGTACCGATCTTAATCGTATCAAGAGTACAGTAATCGGTGGTATCTGCATGATACGCACAATTCTTGATGGTACACTGGATACATTCGTTCGTTCCGTTTACTTTCATGGTAGTTCCTCCTTTATGAATGGGTGTCTGTAAGCTGCCTTATAAAGTATCCTCAGGATTCTGTGAAATATACAGTTCCTCAAAAAATACAATATTTTCTGCCTTTTTGCTGGACATACCATCCTGCGCCTGTATAATAAGGTAGGGCAGGGAGCATTTTCCTGCCTATCAATATGAAAAAGGGGAACTGATTATGGAAAAAATGTATCCCATGCTGTTTACAACATGGAAAACCTACAGCAAAGAACAATTTTTAAAAGACCTCATCGCAGGCATCGTAGTTGCCATCATTGCCCTTCCGCTGTCCATCGCCCTGGCGCTCGCCTCCGGCGTAGGCCCGGAACAGGGTATCTACACTGCCATTGTAGCCGGCTTTATCATCTCATTCCTGGGCGGAAGCCAGGTTCAGATCGCCGGCCCCACAGCAGCCTTCGCCACCATCGTAGCGGGCATTGTAGCCCGAAACGGCATGGACGGACTGGCAGCCGCTACCATCCTTGCGGGCATCATTTTAATCATCATGGGACTCTGCCGGTTCGGCGGGCTGATTAAGTACATCCCATTTACCATCACAACCGGCTTTACCTCCGGTATTGCCGTAACCATCGTCATCGGACAGCTCAAGGACTTTTTCGGCGTAACCTATCCGGAAGGAATGCCCACCATTGAAACCATGGAAAAGCTGAAAGCCTTCTTAGCAGGCATCCATACATTCAATACAGACTCGCTGATCGTAGGCCTCGTATGCCTGGCTATTCTTATCATCGCACCCCGGTTTACGGAAAAAATCCCCGGCTCTCTTCTTGCCGTCATCGGAGGCATTCTCATGGTGCAGCTTCTCCCCCTTCAGGTCAATACCATCGGAGATCTCTACACCATAAGCAATAAGCTTCCTTCCTTCCATATGCCTCAGTTAAGCTTTGAAATGATCCAGACTGCCCTTCCTGACGCTTTTACCATCGCTATCCTGGCGGCCATTGAGTCTCTGCTCTCCTGTGTGGTAGCAGACGGCATGATCAATGGAAAACACCGTTCTAATATGGAACTGGCGGCCCAGGGCGCCGGAAATATCGCTTCCGCCCTTTTTGGCGGCATCCCGGCTACAGGCGCCATCGCCCGTACCGCGGCCAATGTAAAAAACGGAGGCCGTACTCCCGTTGCAGGCATGATCCACGCTGTGGTTCTTGTTCTTATCCTGATTATACTCATGCCATATGCAGCCATGATCCCCATGCCCGCCATTGCCGCTATCCTCTTTATGGTCGCCTACAATATGTGCCAGTGGAGAACCTTCACAGAGCTGGTAAAAACCGCTCCCAAAAGCGATATCGCCGTTCTGATCCTTACCTTCCTCTTAACCATTGTCTTTGACCTGGTAATCGCTATCGAAATCGGCCTCTTAGTGGCTGTGCTTCTGTTTATGAAGCGCATGAGCGATGTAACGGAGGTCCACAGCTGGAAATATGCAGAGGATGAAGAGGAGGCAGAACGCGAAAAACTTAGAAAGCTGTCCCCTCACATCAATGTATATGAAATCAGCGGCCCCCTGTTCTTCGGAGCCGCCGATGTGATTGGACGTATTGCCGTAAAAGATCATGCAAAATGCCTGATCCTGCGTATGAGAAGCGTTCCGGCTCTGGACAGCACTGCATTAAACGCCATGACCGACCTGTACAAAAACTGTGAGAAACGGGGAATCACCCTTATTCTCTCCCATGTAAACCAGCAGCCCATGAAGGTAATGGAAAAAGCAGGCTTTGCTCAGAAGGTAGGCCAGGAAAACTTCTGTGAAAATATTGACAGGGCGATCAAACGGGCTGAGGAGCTTGTGCATTAAGCGATAAGCGCTTTCCCATCCAGCACAGCCTCAATAAGCCGGTCGCCTTCGTAGGTCAGCTTCAGTGAAAAGAAGGGGGCATTTTCATTTAAAAGGCGGAAAAATATCTTATCTCCCTCCCAGATATTCAGTCCGCACACTGCCTCCTTCTTTACCCATTCCAGAGTACCCTCATTGCAGTCAGCCATCTCACCCTCAAAACCGTCTGCCGTGTACAGACACATATACTCCATATCCTCCACCGGACCTCCGGTAGAACGGAATGTAACAAGCCCCCGGAACCGCCAGGAAGTAAGTGTCAGGCCCGTTTCCTCCTTTACCTCCCTCAACAGGCATTCCTCAGGGCTTTCATTTTCTTCAAAATGACCTCCAATGCCGATCCATTTGTCTTTATTTACATCATTCTTCTTGCTCACTCTGTGAAGCATCAGCCATTCTCCCTCCCGCTCCATGTAGCAGAGAGTTGTCAGCTTTGAGCGTTCCATGTGTTTGTCCTCCTGTTGAACAGTAACTTGCGTATTATCCTGCGTACTATCTTCCTAATATTATACAGATACCGAAGCAATTTTCAATGGCAATTCCGGCGAATATCATGTCTGCCTTTCACACAATTTTATTTTGTATTGCATTTACTTGCTATTTGCATACAATAGTGTTATAATTATAACAAATAGAACACAGAAAGGAGTTATATCTATGGCACAGGCAACTTTAACCGCGCGGGTAGATGAAAAAGATAAAATCAACTTCGATGCCTTTTGTTCCAACGTAGGTTTAAACACCTCAACTGCCATCAATCTTTTTGTGAAAGCAGTTTTACGCGAAAACCGAATCCCATTTGAAATCGCTCAAAGTTCGGATCCATTCTTCTCCCAGTCTAATCTGGAATATGTAAAAAAATCCATTCAGGAACTACGCACAGGAAAAGGTACTGCCCACGAACTGATCGAGGTAGATGATGAGTGAAAAAATCTGGTCTGATGATGCCTGGGAAGATTACCTTTACTGGCAATCTCAGGACAAAAAAAACATCCGGCGCATCAATCAGCTTATTAAAGATATTGAACGAAATGGTTGTATGGAGGGAATCGGTAAACCCGAACCGCTGACAGGCGACTTACAGGGTGAATTCAGCCGCAGAATTAATGATAAGGATCGCCTTGTAAATGATACCTATTCCTCTTGCATCTTCCCCTGATCTATGATATACATAAATCTATACCAGAACAAAAAGAGGTGAAAGGATGAGAATCGACGCTTGCAGATAACTATAAAATGACGCCAGAATACCGCATTTTATTTACGGTATCCGTGCGTCCGCTGCAAGAAAGTCGTATATCTGTCCACTCACTAAAATATACGCCTCTGTCTTTCAGGGGTAAATTTATGATGAGCCGCAGGATCTGCTTTCCTGCGGCTCTCATTTTTTTACCGGAGGTGCACATTATGTCAATGATAAAAGCGGAACATCTTACCTTTTCCTACCCATCCAGCTCCGACCCCATTTTTGAAGATGTGAATTTTCAGATCGATACCGACCGGAAGCTGGGCTTTGTAGGCAGAAACGGCAGGGGGAAAACCACATTTTTAAATCTGCTCATGGGAAAATATGAATACCGGGGAACCATCCATTCTTCTGTCTCCTTTGACTATTTCCCCTATGAGGTTTCAGATCCCTCTAAAATGACACTGGAAATCATGTATGAAATCTGTCCCGATGCTCAGGACTGGGAATTTATGAAGGAACTCTCCTGTCTGCAGACGGACTGCGAACTGCTCTGGAGGCCATTTTCCACTCTGTCCAAAGGCGAACAGACAAAAGCGCTCCTCGCTGCACTTTTCTTAAATCAGGGCCATTTTCTTCTGATCGACGAGCCTACCAACCACCTGGATGCAGCTGCCAGAGAAACCGTCGCAGCTTACCTCAAGAAGAAAAAGGGCTTTATCCTGGTTTCCCATGACCGCTTCTTTTTGGACAGCTGCGTGGATCACATTCTTTCGTTAAACCGGGCTGATATCGAGGTACAGAGCGGCAATTTTTCCTCCTGGATGACTAATTTTACATACAGGCAAGCCTGTGAGCTGGCCCAGAATGAACAGCTCAAAAAGGAAATCGGCCGTCTAAAGCAGGCATCTGCCCGTACTGCCGGCTGGTCCGACCGAATCGAAGCCTCCAAAATCGGAAGCGGCTGCGCAGACCGGGGATTTGTAGGCCACAAATCTGCGAAAATGATGCAGCGCGCCAAATCCATTCAGTCCAGGCAGCAAAAAGCCATTGAGGAAAAATCCGGTCTTCTGAAAAACACTGAAACAGCAGAAGCCCTTAAGCTTCTGCCCCTGCGTTACCGAAGCCAGACCCTGATCTCCTGCCGTGACCTCTCCATCCGATACGGGGATCGTGCCGTCTGCGGGCCGTTTTCCTTTACTCTGGAACAAGGAGAGCGCCTTGCCTTAAACGGAAAAAACGGAAGCGGCAAGAGCAGTCTCTTAAAGCTGATCCTTGGAGAAGATATAAAGAAAACCGGAACCATTTCTATAGGCTCCGGCCTTATTATCTCCTATGTTTCCCAGGACACCTCCCATTTAAGCGGAACACTGTCCGACTATGCCAGCCAATGCAGGATTGATGAAAGCCTCTTTAAAGCGATTCTCCGAAAGCTGGACTTTGAGCGGATCCAGTTTACAAAGGATATGGCCCAATTTTCCGGAGGACAGAAAAAAAAGGTGCTGATCGCAAAGAGTCTCTGCGAACAGGCCCATCTGTATCTGTGGGATGAACCTTTAAATTTTATTGATATTTATTCCAGAATGCAGATTGAACAGCTGATTTTAGACTTTCGCCCTACTATGATCTTTGTAGAGCACGACCGGGCCTTTCGTGAAACAATCGCCACTAAAACCCTGGAGCTGTAGCTGTTTTGGGCCAGGCTGTCACAACTTTTCTCCTTGTCCATATATTATAGTATCCCGATCCATCATCGGGAAGAAGGGAGATAATCACTATGAATGAAACAACTTCTCTGACCTGCCAGACCCAGTGCCCTACTGCCTGCCCCTGCCCCATCCTTTTAAGCATCGCATCCTCCATCGCCCATGAGGAAGACGCTCTGGCCTGCATTTTAAATGCAGAATGCGCAAAAATCAACCGGGTAATTGCCGCTTCCAGCGACTACGAGGCGCTCATTGCCATTGATACCTCTGTTCAGGCTACTCTTGAACGAGTGATCGAACTGGAAGGCATTTTAAAGACAAAGCTTGATTCCATCCTTCCGTTTTTAAACGAGTGTATCTGACATTCGTTCCTTTCCGAAAGCATCTGTCTCCGGAATATTTTTCCTTTCATAACCCCCTTTTTATTTCAGTTAACAAATGTTCTATAGTTTCTCAAAGAATATTGTGGTACAATAACAATAACTACAGGAGGTGATGGCGTGAATACTGACACAACAATAGCAAAGAATATCCGTGTAACTGATGAAAAAGCAAGCTATGATGCAGCCTGCAAGCGGCTTTTATCAGAAAAAATCATTTTAGCATGGATTATGAAGAATTGCGTAGAGGAATACAAAAATTGTGATGTCAATGAAATAGCGGAAAACTATATCGAAGGACAGCCGCAAGTAGGTGAAACTGCCGTTGCACCAGATGAAACAAATCAGACTTCCAGAATTCATGGAACAGGGGTAGAGGATGCCACATTATCAGAGGGCACGATTACTTATGATATCCGTTTTCTGGCAGCTGCTCCGGTGTCAGGAGAATTAATCCGCCGAAGAACCGTGAAAACAGCATTACCGGTTATGTGATCTCAGAGAAAAATCTGATAGGAAATGTAAAAGAAAAGAAGTCGAATTATGACTTAATGACAGCTGTCATGATTTGTCTTGGAAAGAAAGCATCCACAGATACAAATGTGTTAAAGCTGTTAAATGTCCTTCTTTCGACAGAAACAGCTTCAGAGGACAAATGCCAGATATTAGAAGAAGATTTCAAAATAAAAATGACACAGACATTAGAAAGTGAGGTGTCGCTTATGTGTAATTTAAGCAAAGGTGTAGAGGAGCAGGGCATTCAGAAGGGACTGGAGCAAGGCATTCAGGCAATGATAGCTACTTTGAAAAAGTTGCAAATACCCACAGAAACCATCTTAATTGAAATATGTGAAAAATTTGGTTTGACAAGGGAAGACGCAGAAAAGTATTTAAAATAATGCAAGTCCCCTCTTAACCCGGCTATTATACGTTCTTCAACACACCCTGTTGTCATCAGCAGTCTTACTTTGATGCCAGATTTTTCGTAAAGCACGCAGTTTCTTAATCCACAGGCGTTAATTCGGGCAGTCCCTGCCCTATATTTGGGAAGCGAGGTCATCACTCCTATAGCCCCGCTGCCCGAATCCACCAGAGAGCGCCGTGACGGCCCCGGAGGGGAATAACGAATACTTTCTTTACAGACTACAAAAGCCCCGGCCTTTTTAGAGCCGGGGCTTTGTGGTTTAATGCTTTACAGCTGTTCTCTCAGCATCAGTGTTCCTCTTCTTTACGCTTTTTACTGAAACCGGTAATTGCAAGAAGGATTCCTGAGAATGCCATCAGCAATGTGGATCTCATTGTGGTCTGGCCTGTCTTTGGCAGAGGAGCCATCGGAACCATACCGTCATTAATAGAAATCACATCGCCTGTGCCAGTTTCCGGTGCGGGAGCTAATGGAACGTCCGGATTATCAATGGTAACTGTTACTCCGGGGCCTCTGGAGGAGTCGCCGCCGCTTCCGCTTGGGCCTCCGCCGTTTCCACCGCCGCCACCGCCGCTTCCGCCGCCGCTATAGTAGTTAAAGTAAGCGGTAAAGACAGCGTCAGCGCTGTAGCTTGCTGCTGAAATTTCATCTGCGTTTGTAAAATTAGTTGTTCCGTCAGACCAGCGTTCAAATCTGCATCTGCCGTTTGCGGATACGGTTACCTCTGCAAATGGATTTACAGATTTGGTTTCAAGAACCTGGTATCCGTTCTCGCCCTCTACAACCTCCATGATCGTACGAACCTCAACTACTGTTCCGCTTACGGTTCCGTAGCTTGGATTCTCAGATACATAGCGGAAGGTGATCTGGCGGTTATCCGGGATTCCATCCGGATTCTGAGGATCTGTTTCACCGATCTTATCTTCTGAGAAGTGAGCGGTAAATGTAGTATCCTCAAGGTAGGTCTGAGATTTCATATTCTGCATATCTGCAGTGTAATCTCTTCCCTCGGTATCTGCCCAGTAATCAAAGGCAAATCCTCCAAGGGCATGTGCAGTTGCTCCGTTGGGGCTGATTTCTTTTTTGTCAACATAATTTCCGGCGTCATCCGTAAAAGTATGAACCTCTGCCTCTGTTACACTGACTGTTCCCATTGCTTCATCAGCACTCACATACCGGAAAATAATCTGGTACTTGTCGGGATGTCCGTCTGGCTTGTCTGGGTTAGTTGGATCGGTTGGATCGGTTCCGCCCTTTTCATCCAGAACGTAATAAATGTCTACACGATTCTGGGTTTCATCATTTGTAATCAGCTTATCCGCTCCATCTACCTTTGTAAGAACATATGTATGTTCCTTATATGTCTCATGCTGTAAAACATCTACATTAGACATCTCCAGAATACCTGTTCCATATGGTGCTGTACCCTTGGTAGATTCAACTGCAGTTTCATTTAAACCTTCATAGTGTTTCACTACTTCATAGTTATAATTCTTCTGCTGATAAATGATTTCGACGTGGTTGGCCTGAATATCATTGCTGATCAGAAGGTCTGCTCCCTCCACCTTCACTAACTCGTAAAGGTTTCCATCATGAAGCTCTTCCTGCAGCACTGTTACATCAGATGCCTCCAGTATGTTGGTTCCGTATGCTGCGGTTCCCAGCTTAGTTACTGCG